>CADAGA010000001.1:0-46888 GCA_902787275.1 Oscillospiraceae bacterium
ATCTTGCGCACGATCTTGCGCACGGCGGCGTCCACTTCGGCTGCGGACGCGTCCTGCACCTCCATCACCAGCTTTGTGGTCAGGAAGTTGACGCTTGCCGAATCCACACCGTCGAGTGCGGCGACCTTTTTCTCGATCTTCGCGGCGCAGTTCGCACAGCAGAGATCTTCCAGCAGGTATGTCTTTTTCATAAAAGCGCCTCCATTCACAACATATGAACATATATTCATTTGTTGGTTTCATTATAATACATCGTATGCGGCTTGTCAAGGGTCATTTCGGTTTTTCTTGCATTTTTCTAAAACGTATGGTAAACTCACAAATAAGGAAGTGTTGCATATGAAAGGCTTATTATCCGTCGTGCTTCCCGCGTTCAACGAGGAAGCGATGATCGAACGTGCCGTGCTCTCCGTCGGCACTATTTTGCAGGACGCCGGCATCCCGCACGAGCTGATTTTCGTCGACGACGGCTCCAAAGACAAAACGTGGCCGCGGATCGAAGCGGCTGCGTCCGTGGTGCCCACGGTGCGCGGCGTACATTTTTCGCGCAATTTCGGCAAGGAGGCGGCGATCCTCGCCGGCCTTTCGCAGGCGAAGGGCGACTGCTGCGTGGTGATCGACTGCGATCTGCAGCATCCGCCGGAAAAGATCGTGGACATGTACGCGCTCTGGGAGCAGGGTTACGAGGTGATCGAGGGCGAAAAGAGCAGCCGCGGCAAAGAGAGCGGTCTGCACGCGTTTGCAGCGCACAGCTTCTATAAGCTCATCAGCGCCGCGACGGGGATCGACATGGCGAACGCCTCCGACTTCAAGCTCCTTGACCGCAAGGCCGTGGACGTGCTGGTGCGCATGCCCGAACGCGGCGCATTTTTCCGCGCGCTGTCGTCGTGGGTCGGCTTCCGCACGACAACGGTCAAGTTTGACGTGCGTGAGCGCGAAGCGGGTGAGTCGAAGTGGTCCACGAAATCCCTCATCAAATACGCGCTCAACAATATTGCATCGTTCTCCAACGTCCCGATGCAGTTCGTCACGGCGACGGGCGTGCTGAGTCTGGTCGTCTGCGGATTGTGGGGACTGATCTCGCTGATCCGTCTGATCGCCGGCGCCGACGCTCGGCGTGATCGGCTTTTATATCGGCCGCATTTATGACGAGATCAAACGCCGTCCGCGGTACATCATCGCGGCGCTCTGCGGTGAAACGGATGAAACGTAACGCACGGGAGAAAAAAACGGTGCTGCAGCGCTTGGACCGTTCCGGTCTCGTGTTCCCAGTGCTTCTGATCGCCGTTTTCGGCGTGATGCTCTGCGGGAATCTTCTGACGGACAAGCTCGCCGACGACTTTGCCTACGTGTTCAGCTTTGCGGACGGAACGCGCGTGCAGAGCGTGTCCGGTCTGCTTGCCTCCATGCGCGCACACTATCTGACGATCAACGGGCGCGTGATCGCGCATGCGTTCGTGCAGATCTTTGAGAACCTGCCGAAGATCGTGTTTGCCGCGGTCAACGCCGGGATGTTCACGCTCTCGCTCGCGCTGGGGTATACGCTCTGCTGCGGAAAGCAAAAACGCAGCAACTTTTTGCTGCTCGGCCTGTTCGCGGCGGTCTGGATCTATATGCCGGCATTCGGTCAGGTGAATTTCTGGCTGGACGGCGCGTGCAATTATTTGTGGGCGCAGGTCTTTGCGCTGCTGTTCCTTTTGCCGTACGTGCGTCTTTTTGAGGGACGATCTGTCTTTCTGGACGCGGGACACCCTGTGCAGCAGATCCTGTTCGCGCTGTACGCCGCGGCAATGGGCGCCTATTCGGAGAATATGTCCGGCGCGGCGCTTTTCATGGCGATCCTCTTTTTACTGCTGGTACGGTTCGACCAGAAGCGGAAGGTCACGTTCCTTGCGGCGCTGCCGATCGTGACAGGGGTCGCGGGCTATGCGGCGATGATTTTCTCGCCGGGCGAGCTGCAGAATAAAAACGCAGGGTTTTCAGCGCTGCGGCTGCTGTATCAGGCGGAAAAGGTTGCGGATCGGTTCCACGTCATCCGGGTTGTGATCGCGGCGCTGGTCATTCTGTTCTTTATCTCGGCCGCACTGCACGTGGAGCGCAGGCGTTTGCTGCTCGCAGGCGTGCTGACCTGCGGCGGCGTCGGCGCCGGTCTGATTTTCGCGCTGGCGCGCTTTTATCCGTACCGCAGCCTGGCGGCAACGATGCTGCTTCTGACGCTTGCGTGCGGCGTGCTGCTGCGTTCGCTGCTCGAAGCGCAGAAGGCGAAACGCGCGGCGCTGTGCCTTCTGACGCTGCTGACGCTTTCGCTGTGCTACTGGTGTCCGCACGGGATGAAGGACGTGTATCTCACGCACACGGCGGTCGCGGAAAACCGGGAGCTGCTTTTGCAGCAGAAGGACAGCGGCGAGACGCAGATCCGGCTGCCGATCCCCGAGCCGCAGACCAAATACAGTGCTCTGGACGGGCTCATTTATCTTTCGACGTCCGAAACCGATTACTGGTCGAATCTTTACATGGCGAAGTATTACGGCGTGGAGTCGATCCTCGCAGAAACGGAATAAACAGAAACCAAAACGGCGCAGGTACGAGCAATTCGTATCTGCGCCGTTTGACTTTTGATCACAGAGCGGTTTACAGAGGGCTTCCGCAGTATGTGCAGAATTTTCCACCCTCTGCCGCAGCGCCGCAGTTCGGGCAGAACTTCGGCGTTTCCTTTTCTTTCGGCGGGAATGCTGCCGCGACTCTTGCGGCGTCGTCGATCAGCTTCTGCATGGAAGCCTGATCCGCTTCGATCAGCTGATCCGTCTGTGTCAGCGCACGCGCACGCTCCTCCGGCGTCATCCGATCCAGAAGCGCCTGCGCATCTCTCTTGGCCTTTTCCAGCATTTTTTCAAGCTCTTCCGGGCTCAGATCCATGTTGTTTGCCATATGATTTCCTCCAATCTGAATCGGGATTTGTCGGGCGCACCCCAACAAAATCCGCCTTATTCCGTAAGATATTTTCGCAGCCGTTCGTCCGGTTTATTAAGAAGCGACGCGCGCTCGAGCGGGCGGAAGAGAAGCTGCCGCAGCTGTTCGATCCCGAGACAGCAGGCGAAAACCGCCAGACATACGGCGGGCAGCAGCCAGACGATCCGCGCACTGTTCGCGAAGTCGGACAGGCGCAGCGTCGACCAGAGCCACTTGCGGACCGATTCGTGGTCGTGGATGAGATACACGCCGAAGGTCAGCGAAGCCAGGCGCGCCGCGATCCGGCTAATGCGCGCGCCGTTGATCGTGAACGACCGGAACAGAAGGAACAGCGCGACGGACGAAGCCAGAACGGGTACGGAGTTGTTGGCGTAAAACAGCGTGGGCAGATGCTCCGCGGCGTCGCCGAACGCAGTTTCCAATGCGCCGCCCTGCAGAAAGCGCAGGTACAGAAAATGCTCCGCGACGCACGCCAGAGAGCCGAGCAGATAGACGATGAGATACAGCGCCCGGCGCGGCAGCGCTGGGTACAGCCGCAGGTACGCCGCGATGCAGTAAAGCGTCACGAACCAGAAGACGCTGCGGCCGTTTCCGAACGGAAGAAGATCCGAAAACGCGAGCAGATTCGGCCACACGCAGAACAGCCCGACAAGGACCGCCAGCAGCAGCCGGAACGATTTTTGCGACAGGCTCACAAGCAGCCGGTTCAGGAACGGAGACAGCAGCAGAAGCGAAACGTACGCGGTAAAGAACCAGTATTTCCGCGTCAGCGTCGGCAGCAGGAACTTGACGGCTTTCGGCACGGAAAGGACGTCCGCGCCGAACAGTACGGCAACGAGGTACAAAACGACCGAATAAAAGAAAACCTCCGTCCACAGGCGCAGCGCCCGGCGCAGCCGGAATTCCGTGCGCACCAGAAAATATCCGCTGAGCAGGACGTAACAGTTCACGCTGACGTACGAAAGCGCTTCCGCCGTTTGGCAGAACGCCGCGGGAAACGGCGCGGTCGCGGCGGACAGAACGCCGCCGTGCGCGCACGCGTGCAGCACGACGATCATCAGCATGGAGACCACGCGCAGCAGATCCAGTCCCGTGTGTCGTTGCGTATCCATGGCGGCTCCTTTCGCTTCATATTCTTTTTTCACTATACCAAATCCAGCGCAAAAATACAAGAGTATCTCCGACACACGTTTGTTTTTTGCCCGATCTGCTTTTTGAAAACGGGATTTTTTCCGAAAAACCGTTGAGTTTTTCGAAAAAATAGAATATAATAGATAGGATAATGCGGTATAGTCTGCATTTTAATAAATAAGAAGGTGATCTATATGCAGATCGACACGTTGCTGCAGCAGGTGAAGCGTGTGCACTTCATCGGCATCGGCGGCAGCGGGATGTGTCCGCTGGCGGAGATCCTGCACAAAGAGGGCTATGCGCTCTCCGGCTCCGACAACAACGAAAGCGACACGCTCTCGCGCATCCGCGCGCTGGGCATTCCCGTCTACATGGGGCAGCGCGCCGAGAATATCGAGGGCGCCGAGATGATTGTCTACACGGCGGCGCTGCTTCCGGACAACCCGGAGCTCGTCGCGGCGAAGGCGTCGGGGATTCCGACGTTCGAGCGCTCGAAGCTGTTCGGCGCGATCTCGCGAATGTACCCGAACTGCATCGCAGTCTGCGGTACGCACGGCAAGACGACGACGACGTCCATGCTCTCCCAGATCCTGATCGAGGCGGGCGCCGACCCGACCTGCGTGATCGGCGGCAAGCTCCCGCTCATCGAAAGCAACGGCCGCGTGGGACAGTCGGACACGATGGTGTGCGAGGCGTGCGAGTTCGTCGACACGTTCCTTGATCTGTCGCCCGATATGTCCGTATTCCTGAACATCGACGAGGATCATCTCGACTATTTCAAGACCGTGGAAAACCTCAAGGCGTCGTTCACGAAGTTCGCCGACCTGACGAGCCGCGCGATTCTCTTTAACGGCGATGACGAGCGTACGCTCGACGCGCTCTCCCGTGCAGCGGGCGGCAAGAAGCGTATTTCGTTCGGCAGGGGAGAAGGGTGCGATTACCGCGCGGTAAACGTGCGTCTCGACCATTCGTTCCCGACGTTCGACGTGCTGCACGGCGGCGAGTCGCTCGGCACGGTTTGTCTTGCAGTCCCGGGCGAGCACAACGTCTATAACGCGCTGGCTGCGGTCGCGGCGGCGCTTGAAAACGGCGTGACGTTCGCGCAGTGCGTCGAGTCTCTCGCACGCTTCCGCGGCGCGGGAAGGCGGTTCGAGGTGTTCGGCAAGTTCTGCGGCGTGACGATCGCGGACGACTACGCCCACCACCCGAAGGAGATCGAGGTGACGCTGACCGCGGCGAAGGCGATGGATTTCAAGCGCGTGATCGCGGTTTTCCAGCCGTTCACCTATTCGCGCACGGCGATGCTGCTGGGCGAGTTTGCCGAAGCGCTGTCGATCGCGGACAAGATCGTTATGACGCAGATCATGGGCTCGCGCGAGCGCAACATCTACGGCGTGCACACGTCGCAGCTCGCGGCGAAGATACCGGGCTCCGTCTGGTTTGAGACGTTTGAGGAAGTGGCGGACTACGTGGTGCGCACGGCCGAGGCGGGCGATCTCGTCATCACGCTCGGCTGCGGCGACATCTACAAGGCCGCAAAGATCATGATCCAAAAATACAAGGCTATGGAGGGCACAGCATGCGCTACGCCGTAAACACATCGCATTACCGTGATTTTGATACGTTTGAAGTGAACCGTCTGCCGGGACGCGCCTACGCGATCCCGTATTCCGACGCGCAGACGCTTCGGAACACACCGTTCGAAAAGGAGCGCACCGGTTCCGACCAGGTGCGCGTGCTCTCCGGCGAATGGGATTTCAAATATTATGCGGACGTCGCCGATCTGCCGGAGACGCTCGACACCGACGAAATCGGCTTCGACCGCGTGCAGGTGCCGTCGACATGGCAGCGCACGGGCTATGAAAACCCGGCGTACATCAACTGTGCCTACGCGTTCGACAACCGTCCGCCGGAGCTGCCCGAACAGATGCCGTGCGGCGTGTACCGCCTGTTTTTCGACGTGCAGGATACGGACAAGGTGTTCCTGCTCGATTTCCTCGGCGCGGCGGCATGCATCGACGTTTTTCTCAACGGTGCGTTCGTCGGCTACGGCGAGGGCGCGCACAACACGTCGGAATTCGACGTCGGCGCCTTCATTCAAAAGGGACGCAACGAGCTGCTGGTCGTGATACATAAATGGTCGACCGGCACGTTCCTCGAGTGTCAGGACATGTTCCGTGAAAACGGCATTTTCCGCGACGTGCTGCTGTACGAGCTGCCGAAAACGTATCTGCGCGACTACGAGGTGCGCACGAAGAAAACCGCGAACGGCTACGACCTGTTCGTACAAACGCAAGCGAGCGGCGGAACGGTCGACGTGACGCTTATGCAGGGCGGTACCGTGATCGCCGGGACGACGGCGAACGCGGGTGAAACGGCCGCGCTGCGCGATCTCGCGGTGACGGAGTGGAATCCGGAGGTGCCGACGGTGTACGAGCTGTATATTACGCTCGTCGTTGACGGAAAGCCGGTCCAGACCGTGCGCAATTACACGGGCTTCCGCACGATATACATCGGCGGACATGTTTTCTACTATAACGGACAAGCGATCAAAATGAAGGGCGTCAACCACCACGACACGCATCCCGTGCGCGGCTATGCGCTGACGTTCGATGACCTCGTACGCGACGTGACGCTGATGAAGCAGTATAACGTCAACGCCGTGCGCACGTCGCACTATCCGCCCGATCCGCAGTTCCTGACGCTGTGCGACCTGTACGGTCTGTACGTCGTGGACGAGGCGGACATCGAAACGCACGGCTGCGGATGCGACCCGCACAACAACATCGATCTCATCAGCCATGATCCCGCATGGGCGCCGCGGTATCTCGACCGCGTGCGGCGCATGTATCTGCGCGACCGCAGTCATCCGTCGATCACGATGTGGTCGCTCGGCAACGAGGCCGGCGGCTACTATTGCCAGGATCGCTGCTATGACTTCCTGCACGAAGTCTGTCCCGAGATCCCCGTGCACTACGAGGGCGTCTGCCGTACCGACCGCGTGGCGTACGACGTCGTGTCCGAAATGTACACGCACGACGACCTGATGCGCGGCGTGCGCGATCGCACGCGCGGCGCGGTGTACGCGG
Organism: Oscillospiraceae bacterium; assembly: GCA_902787275.1. Taxonomy (GTDB): domain Bacteria; phylum Bacillota; class Clostridia; order Oscillospirales; family Acutalibacteraceae; genus UBA1425. The sequence goes on from CADAGA010000001.1 coordinate 7,191, forward strand.
GCAAGCCCTTCTTCCTTTGCGAATACTGCCACGCGATGGGCGTCGGCCCCGGTGCGCTGGAGGAATACTGGGACATCATCTATTCCGACGATATTTTCATGGGCGGCTGCATCTGGGAGTGGGCGGATCACGCCGTGCTGCACGAGGACGGCAGCTACACCTACGGCGGCGACCACGGCGAGTGGCGGCACGACGGCAACTTCTGCGTGGACGGACTGTTCTATCCCGACCGCACGCCGCACACCGGCGCGCGCGAGATGCAGGTCGTTTACCGCCCCGTACGTGCGAGCTACGTCGGCGGCGGGACGTTCCGCTTCCTCAATACGAACCGGTTCCGCCCGAGCGGATACCTGAAAACGACGTGCGAGGTCTACGTGGACGGCGTCCTTGCCGGCAGCGCGGACGTTTCGCGCGATATCGCGCCGATGGCGACGGCGGACGTGACGCTCGACCTGCCCGAGACGGACGGCGACGTTTTCGTGGATTTCCTTTATACCGACGACGGCCGCACCGTTGCGGTCGAGCAGGTCGCCGTGCACGAAGCGCCGGTCGCCGGAACCGTCTGCGAGGACGGCGGTGTGACGAGTGAGGAAGACGAAAAGTATATTACTTTCCGCTTTGACGGCGGCGAAGCGCAGTTCTGCAAGTCGTGCGGCGCGCTGCGCAGCTACACCGCCGGCGGCGTTTCTCTGCTCAACGAGCGCCCCGTCGGAAAGCGCGGCTTCCGGCTGAATCTCTACCGCGCGCTGCTCGACAACGACGCGCACCCCAGGGGCAAGTGGCGCTGGGATCTGCATCTGCAGGATCTGGCCGCAGAATTCAGGAGCCTTTCCGTTTCCGGATCGAAGGTCCTTGCGGCGTACGATCTCTACGGCGGGTCGGATAAACTGTTTGAGGCGAGCATCGTCTACACGGTGTTCGGCAAGGGCACGGTCGAAGTCGAAGCAAAGCTGCTGCCCTGCTGCACGAAAGAGGCGATCGACGATCTGCCGCGCTTCGGGCTGACGGTCGAGCTGCCCGAGACGATGCGGAACGTGACGTATTACGGCAGAGGCGCTTATGAAAATCTGCCCGACTTCAAGGCGCAGGCGCCCATCGGCATCTATTCCGCGAACGTTGCGCATATGCAGGAGCCGTATATCAAGCCGCAGGACAACGGCAACCACGGCGAAACGCGATTTGTCGAGTTGACGGACGAAAGCGGCGCGGGACTGCGTTTTGCGGCGCTTGACAAGCCCTTCAGCTTCAGCGCCCGCCCGTTCACGCAGGCGCTGCTGTGCGACGCGAAGCACCGCGAGGATCTGCACGATGAGCACACGACCGTTTTGAGTATCGACGGCTTTATCCGCGGCACGGGCACGTCCAGCTGCGGACAGGATACGCTGCCGCAGTACCGCATCAGCGCGAAGAGCGGACTTTCCTTCCGCTTCAGCCTCTCTCCGGTGCTGCCGGACAAACGATAAAGGGGGAACAGACAATGGCAGAGATCACTATGACGCGTTTTGAACACGAACAGCAGGATTCGATCCGCATTCCGCGCGCATCGTGCCCCGAGGAGGTCGGTATACCGAGCGAAGCGGTGAAGCAGTTCGTGCTCTCGCTTGAAGAGGCGGGCTTCCGCTACCATTCTATCTATATCATGCGCGCCGGAAAGGTTGCAGCAGAATGCCACCGCTATCCGTTTTCGGCAGACATGCCGCACATCCTCTACTCCATCAGCAAGAGCGTGACGTCCTGCGCGGTGGGGCTTGCGATTGAAGAAGGCTATCTGTCACTCGACACCTCCGTCGCGGACGTGTTCCCCGAATACGTGCCGATGAACGACGCCGAGGCGTTCGCCGAGATCAAGGTGCGCAATCTGCTGAACATGACGAGCGGCAAGTTCCCCAGCTACATGGCCAACAAGACCAAGAGCGACTGGATCCGGCAGTTTGCGGACGCCAAGTGGTACGCAAAACCCGGCGAACAGTTCAAATACATCAACGAGAATCCCTATATGCTCTGCGCGATGCTGCGCAGGGTCACGGGCATGACGGTGACGGAATACCTCACCCCGCGTCTGTGGGAGCCGCTGGGCGTGAAAACGCCCTATTGGGAGACGGACCCGACCGGTACGGAGTCCGGCGGCTGGGGACTGTTCTTGACGCCGGAGAGCTTCGCGAAGTTCACACTGATGATCCACCAGCACGGACAGTTCGGCGGCAGGCAGATCATTCCCCGGGCGTATCTGGACGAAGCGACGACCGCCCAGATCCCGACCGGCGAGGACGGCGATCATGCACGCGGCGGCTACGGCTACTGCTTCTGGGTCAAGAACGAAAATGAATTCCTCGGCTGCGGCGTGTTCGGCCAGATCGGCTACAGCATCAAGGATAAAGATCTGGCGATCGTGACCGTCTCGGGCGATGGACACACCCAGCACGTTTACAGCGCGATCGACGCGCTCGCTTCCCAGGTCGACGCACCGTCGCTGCCGTTGACCGATCCGACGGAGCTGAACGCATTTCTGACCTCCCGTGCGATCGACGTGCTGCCCGAGGTGACGCTGCGCAGTGCGCTGGAGGAATCCATACAGGACAAGATCCTTTGGTTCTCCAAGACGCTGCCTGCCAACCTCGTCGGGTTCCCGCCGTCGGTGCTGCCGGTCGTGGCGGTCTATATGACCAAGGACCGAGCGGGCAACATGGACCGCTTCCAGTTCCGCTTCTGCGGCGACTACGCGCTGTTCCAGTGGCGCGAGGGCGATGAGACGTGCTGCGTGCGTCTGGGCATGGACGGTCGGTACCGCATTTCGCGCATCACGCTTGCGGGCACGGGCTACACGATCTACGGCGCCGCGTTCTGGAAGGATGAGGATACGCTCGAGGTGTGGCTGCGCCCGGTGGAATCCATCGGCATCCGCTATCTGACGTTCTCCTTCCACGGCAAGAAGGTCACGCTTTCCACGCGTTCCGAGCCTTCGCTTGCCGAGGTGCTCGAGGACGTGCGCTTCACGGTGGACGAGACGTTCCATACGCGTCTGGGCAAGAATATCGGCGGCAAGCTGTTCGATTCGCTGACCCGCGTCGTCGAGCCGACGCTGCACGGCGAGATCCTCGAAAAGGGCGCATACCAAAAGAAAAAGGCCGAAGAGGAGACGCAGGCGGAAGTCGAAAAGGAAATGGAAGAGATCGAGCTTCCGGACGACGAAACGCAGAGCGAGAGGGAATAAACCATGCGTACAGACGTTGTGATCGTCGGAGCGGGACCCTCCGGCATCTTTACTGCGCTGGAAATGCTGCGGCGCGGCAGCCGCAAAAAGATCACGATCGTGGAAAAGGGCAGACCGGTCGAAAACCGCCGCTGTCCCAAGGCGCAGACCGGCGTGTGCATGAACTGCAAGCCGTACTGCCACATCACGACCGGCTTTTCCGGCGCGGGCGCGTTTTCCGACGGCAAGCTGTCGCTGTCCTATGAAGTGGGCGGCGATCTGCCGACGCTCGTCGGCGAAACGCTCGTACAGGACACGATCGACTATACCGACCGCATTTATCTCGAATTCGGCGCTGACACGCACGTCGAGGGCCTCGGCAATACCGAAAAGGTCAAGGAGATCCGCAAGCGCGCCATCCGCGCGGGGCTCAAACTCGTGGACTGTCCCATCCGCCATCTCGGCACCGAAAAGGCGCAGGACATCTACTATTCCATCGAGCAGGAGCTTGCCCGCCGGGGCGTGGAGATGCTGTTCGGCTATGAGTGCACGACGCTGCTGCTGCAAGACGGCACGTGCCGCGGCGTGTGCGTGACGGACGGCAAAACGGAAATGCAGATCGAGGCCGCAACGACCGTCGTGGCGACGGGCAGACGCGGTGCGGACTGGCTCGAGCGCATCTGCCAGGAAAACGACATCGCGCATCAGCCCGGCACGGTAGACATCGGCGTGCGCGTGGAAGTGCGCAATGAGGTGATGGAAACGGTCAACGAGACGCTGTACGAGTCCAAGCTCGTCGGCTATCCGAAACCGTTCAAGAATAAAGTGCGGACGTTCTGCCAGAACCCAGGCGGCTTCGTCAGCCAGGAGAATTACGACAACGATTTGGCGGTCGTCAACGGCCATTCCTACAAGGAGCGCAAGAGCGACAACACGAACCTATCGATCCTCTGCTCGCACAACTTCAACCAGCCGTTCAACCAGCCGATCGCCTATGCGCAGAAGGTCGGGGAGCTGACGAATATGCTCGGCGCGGGGCATATCCTCGTGCAGCGCTACGGCGACATCCTCGACGGCAAGCGCACGTGGCAGAAGGAGCTTTCGCGCTCGAACCTGCGGCCGACGCTGCCGGACGCTGTGGCGGGCGACATCACCGCCGCCATGCCGTACCGCGCAATGGTCAACATCCTCGGATTCATCCAGGCGGTCGATCAGGTGGTTCCGGGCTTCGCGTCGACGGAGACGCTTCTGTACTCTCCGGAGCTGAAATTCTACAGCAACCGTGTGAAGATGGATGAAACGCTGTCCACGAGCATCGCGGGGCTGCACTGCCTCGGCGATTCCAGCGGCTGGACGCGCGGCCTTATGATGGCGTCCGTGATGGGCGTTCTGATGGGCAGGCGGCTCGCAGAGGAATAAAGATTTCATACCTTGCAACCCTTTTGAAACGGGGAAAGGAGTACTCAAGACATGGAAAAAACGAAAGTGAGGCTGCACATCTGCGGCACGGACTACACGATCTCCTCCGCGGAGGACGACGCGGACTATATGCGCACGATCGGCGTGGAGCTGGACGAAAAGATGCACGAGCTGCAGGAAGAGAATCCGCGTCTGTCGATCACGCAGTGCGCGGTGCTGTGCGCGCTGGACTATCTGGACGCGTTCAAAAAGGCGGAATCCGGCGCGGAGAACCTGCGCTCGCAGATCCAGGATTATCTGGAGGACGCCGCCAGAGCGCGCACCGATTCCGAGATCACGAAGCGTGAGCTCGACCGCGTGGCAAAGGAGCTTGCCGCGCTGCGCGCCAAGCAGGGATGAAAAAGCCCGAGATCCTCGCGCCTGTCGGTTCTGCCGAGGCGCTGACGGCTGCGCTGCGGTGCGGCGCGGACGCGGTGTATCTCGGCACGCAGCGATTCAATGCGCGCCGGAGCGCGTCCAACTTTGAGGAAGCGTCGCTGGAACAGACGGCGTTCCTCTGCCATACGCACGGTGCGAAGCTCTACCTGACGCTCAACACGCTGGCGTCGGACGCGGAGGCGGACGACCTTCGCCGGACGATCGCGTCGGCTGCCGCGGCGGGTGTGGATGCGCTGATCGTGCAGGATATGGGCGTTGCGCGTCTGGCGCGGGAAAGCTGCGACGTTCCGCTGCACGCGTCGACCCAGACGTCGGTTCAGACGGCCGAGGGCGTTGCGGTGCTGCGCGATATGGGCTTTTCACGCGTGGTCGTGCCGCGGGAGCTGCGGCGCGAAGAGCTTTCGGAGATCCGTGAAAAGACCGATCTCGAGATCGAGACGTTCGTGCACGGTGCGCTGTGCATGTGCGTGTCCGGCCAGTGCCTTCTCAGTGCTGTGTTCGGCGGACGCAGCGGCAACCGCGGGCTTTGCGCCCAGCCGTGCCGACTGCCGTTTGCGGCACCGGGCGGAACGGGACACGATCTGAGCCTGAAGGATCTGTCTCTGCTGCCGTATCTGCGCGAGCTGCGCGATTTGGGGATCGACTCGTTCAAGATCGAGGGACGCATGAAGCGTCCGGAGTACGTCGCGGCGGCGGTGACCGCCTGCAGAGCGGCGCTCGACGGCGCGGACGACAGCGAGATCTTCGAGCTGCTGCGGCGGGTGTTCTCCCGCTCGGGCTTTACGGACGGATATTACACGGGCAACCTGGGCAGATCCATGTTCGGCACACGCCAGAAAGAGGACGTGACGGCGGCGCAGGGTGCGCTGCAAACGCTCGGGAAGCTCTATGAAACGCAGACGCCGCGCTATCCCGTGACTTTTTCTTTTGTCTGCCGCGCGAGAGAACCGGTGCAGCTGACCGCTGCGAGCGGCGATTACCGCGTGACGGTGCAGGGAGAAAAACCGGTGCCGGCGCAGAACCGCGCCACGGACGCGGCGGCAGTGCGCAAGCAGCTTCAGAAATGCGGCGGAACGCTGTTTTCTCCCGAAACTATACAGATCGAACTGGACGACGGTCTGTTTCTGCCTGCGTCGGCGCTCAACGCGCTGCGCCGCGACGCTTTGGACGGCCTTTTGCAAAAGATCGGCGTCGCGCCGGAATATACATATCACGAAACGAAAGAACCGCATCTGCCGCACGAAGCGGGCAGGCGAAAGCTGTTCGTGCGGTTCGCGGACGAATCGCAGATCCCCGAAGGGTTTCGGGCGGACAGGATCATCCTGCCGCTGTACTGCGGCGCCGGGACCGTCGCCCGGTACGGCGCGGCGGTCGAGATCCCGCGCGGACTGTTCGGACGCGCACAGGAAGTGCGAGAAAAGCTGCACGCGTGCCGCGAAGCAGGCGTGCGCGAGGCGACGTTCGCGTCGCTCGACGGTCTGGCGCTCGCAAAGGAATGCGGCCTTGCGCCGATCGCGGGATTCGGCAGCAACGTGTTCAATACGCTGTCGCTGCGCGAATTGGAAGCGCGCGGCGTTTCGGCGGCGCTCGTGTCGCCGGAGCTGGCGCTCAGTGCGGCGCGCGATCTGGGCGGCGATCTGCCGCGCGGCGTGTTCGTCTACGGACGGCTGCCGCTGATGCTCATGCGCAACTGTCCGCAGAAAAACGGAAAGACCTGCCGCGAATGCCAAAGAAGGGGCGAACTGACCGACCGCAAGGGCGTGACGTTCCCGATCGAATGCCGCAGCGGATGTGCGGAGCTTTTGAATGACCGGCCGGTCTATCTTTTGGACAAGCAGAAGGATATCCGGAACGCGGATTTTGCGCTCGTGTATTTCACCAAGGAAACCGCCGCGGAATGTGCGGATATTCTGCGCGCATACGGGACTTGCGCGGAACCGACGGGTTCCTTCACGCGCGGGATGGCGTTCAAGGGCGTCGAATAATGATTCATATAGGAACGAAAGGATGATCTCCACTTGCAGGAACTCAAGTTCTTTGTCATTACCGATACGCATTTTTTTAAAAATTCGATCGGCGCGTACGGCACGGATTATGAGCTGTACATGGACACCCAGCAAAAATGCTTTGCCGAGACCGAGGCGATCAACCGCGCCGTGTTCGACGATCTCGCCCGGCGCGACGACGCCGATATCGTGCTGATCGCGGGCGATCTGACGTTCAACGGCGAAAAGGAAAGTCATCGGGCATTTTCCGAAATGCTGCACGATTTTCAGCAAAAGACCGGCAAGCAGGTCTACGTCGTTACGGCGGGACACGACGTGAACGCCGAACCGTACGGCTTCAACGAAAACGGGCGCTTCACCGTCGAGGGCACGACGTACGCCGAGCTGTACGATTTCTACAGAGACTTCGGTTACGACCGCGCGATCGAGTTTGACCGCGAGCATCTGTCCTACGTTGCCGACCTCTCCGACGACGTGCGTCTTCTGGTGATCTGCAACGACACGGCCGACGCAAAGCACGTCACGTATTCGGACGAGTTTCTCGGCTGGATCGCTTCACAGGCGCAGAAAGCGCGCGCGGACGGCAAAATGATGATCGCCATGGAGCACTATCCCGTCCTCGCGGGACAGCCGCTGCTCGCCCTGATCGGCGACGCACGGCAGTCGGAAGCGGGCGAGCTCGTCGACACGCTTGCCGACAACGGCGTACATCTCATTTTCACCGGCCACATGCACAACCAGAGCGTCAACGTCGTCGAAACGCAGAAGGGCAACAAGCTGGTCGACGTCTGCACGGGCTGCACGATCGGCTGCCCGGCGTTCATGCGTCTGGTCACGGTGAAGGACGAACACACTGTGCAGATCGAGAGCATCCCGACGCCCGACTTCGACTGGGACAAGCACGGGCAGACCGGCAAGGAGTATCTCAAGGTGCAGTTCGACCGCATGATCCGCACGTTCATCGACTGCATGGAAAACGACCCGGTGCGCTTCATGAACAAGGTGCATATCAAAAGCACGCCGGCGCTGCAGAAGGCATTTCATGTGCTCGGCAAGCGCCTTCGCCGCATGACGATCGGCGGCTTTACGCGGCTTCTGTTCGTGCGCGCGGCGCCGGAGATCAAAAACCATTCGTTCACCGATTTCGCGATCGATCTGGTGCGCATCGTGTTCGAGGGCAACCAGCCGTTCGTCGAGGGCACGCCGGAGGGCGATACGCTGCTGCGCGTGTTCCGCCGGCTCGCGCCGTTCTTCAAGTCGATGAAGGATGCGCAGGGCGAACCGGTCGATTTCTACGAGATGATGAAGCATACGGTCGGCAACTACGGCTTGGACGATTACAATACCACTTTGAACTTTTAAAGGGGAGATCAAACATATGAAAAAGAACAAGAACGCAACCCTCGGAAAACCGGCGAACGCGCTGCCGTCCGACACCGGCAAGAACATTACAAAGTTCGAGTACGTCTGTCTGATTCTCGCGCGTATGGGCGGCATGTTCGGCACGACGCTGACCGGCACGCTGGCCGCGGCGTTCCTGCATGAGCTGTATTTCGGACCGGTCGGCGTCGACTCGGACGGGATCGCCAAGATCCTTGCCGTGCAGACGACGATCACCACGCTCCTGAGTGTGGCGATCGGATTGGTCGCGGGCGTTGTCGTCCAGAAATGGAAGAGCCGCTGGGGACGCTACCGCCAGTGGTACATCATCTGCCTCGTTCCGATCTTTGCGTTGACCGTGCTGTATTTCTACGTGCCGCAGGGCTGGACGGTGCAGCAGATGACCATGCTGCGTTACGGCATCGCGGTCGGTCAGACGATCTTCAATGCTTTCAACAATCTCGGCCAGAACGTCATGCAGGTCATCTCGCCCAATCCGAAGGAAAAGAAGACCGTCGCCACGATCTGGCAGATCTCCTATTACCTCGGTTACGGCGGCGCTTATCTCGGAACGTTCGTTTACGGTCTGTTCAGCGACGACAAGAACGCGATGTACATGACGCTCGCGATCGTTGCCGCGATCGTGACCGCGTTCGGCAACCTGATGTGCGGTCTGTTCTGCAAGGAACGCATCGAACTGCCGCGTCAGGAAAAGGTCAAGGTGTCCAAGGCGCTGTTCTCCCTGTTCAAATACCGCAACTACCGCGCGTATCAGTATATCCAGTGGGTGAACAACTTTGCCGCGATCGGCAAATTCACGACGTTCCTCGTGGCCATCACGGTCGGCTCGTCCAAGAATCTGCTGCTGACGATCCCGTCGGCGGCCGGTACGGTGGTCGGCAACCTCATCACCGCCAAGCTCTCCAAGAAGCATGAACCGACGAAGCTGCTGAAATTCACCGGTCCTTACGCCATGGTTTCCGCAGCGGTTGTATTCCTGACCTGCTGGATCGAGGCGAAGATGGGACTGATGTTCTTCTCCGGCTGGAACAGCGCATTCTTCTACGTGTTCTATTTCCTGTTCGGCGTGGGCATCGGCATCCAGGAGCTGTCGACCTCGCATTTCAACGTCGAATACTTCGACTATCTCGAGTGGCAGACCGGCGACCGTATGGAAGCGATCCAGGGCGTCGTTCCGGGCTGGATCAACCAGTTCCTGGGCTACCTCAAAGAGCTGGCGATCCCGTTCCTCATCGCATGGGTGGGCTATCAGTCCTCGGCGGAGGGCGACCTCGTCAAGACCATGCAGGCACAGCCCGGCTATATGAAGACGTGTCTGTGGCTGCTGGCGTTCCTGCTGTTCGGCTATGCAATCAGCAATATGGCCAAGGCGATCATCCTCAAGCTGTTCTATGACGTCGAGGGCGAAAAGAAGGCGCAGATGTACAAGGAGCTCGAGGAGATGCGCGCAGCGCGTCACATCGAAAACGAAGAGATCGTCAAGCAGATGTCCGCGGAGGTTGCGGAATGACGTTTATCAACGTAAGAGAGAATCCGGACGTGTACGCCGACGGCGCGCACGACGATACCAGGGCGCTGCAGGCATGTCTGGACGAAGCGAAGGACGGCGGCACCGTATACTTTCCGGACGGCACGTATCTGCTCTCCGGCGCGCTGATCTTCTACTCGCACCAGCGGCTGCGTCTGTCCGATAACGCGGTGCTCCTGCGCAGCGCGCAGAGTGACCCGCTCACGCACTATCTGCTCGCGTCTTATTCCGAGCCGGAATGGGCGGGCTACAGCGGCACACACGACGTCGTGATCTCCGGCGGCGTGTTCGACGGCGGCGCGGATATAGAAGAAGTGTCTACGCTCGTCAACACCGTGCACTGCAGCAATATCCTGATCGAAAACTGCCGTTTCCGCCACTGTTTCCGCTGGCACTTCATCGAGATCAACGGCACGGAAAAGGCGACCGTCCGAAACTGCGTGTTCGAGGGCCCGAGCTATACGTTCGTGCCGGATCATCTGCTCAACGAGATGATCCAGCTCGACTCCTCGCACCAGGGCTCCTACGGGCCTGTCTATGACTGCAGCGGAACGCTCGTCGACTTTTTCGACGACGGCATGGCATGCCGCGATATCGTGATCGAGAACAATCTCTTCAAGTGCGACGGCTTTCCCGGCATCGGTCACCACGGCGACGGCGCGCATCACGACATCGACATTCGCGGCAATATCTTCGACGGTCCGTCCGGACGCTACGGCAAGAGCCGCGGCTATATCTTTTTCAAGCCGGACGTGTATAACGTGCGCGTGTACGACAACGTGTTCCTCGCACCGGAAGAACCGACCGAGCCGAACGTCGCCATGATCTCGGAGAATCCCGATCCGTCCGCGCTGACGGAATGGGACAACGTGTTCCGCGGGCGGTTCGACAACCGCTGAAGACCGCCCGAAACTGAATCCCCAAAAAGGAGGCTTCCCTCATGCTGAAAACCATCACGCTGCGCGTCTGCTCCGCCGTCGTTTCTCTGGCGATGCTGCTGACGATCGGCTTCGCCTCGGGCGAAAAATATGACGTCAAAGACCCGGACAAGTGCCTGCTGAACTTTTCGATCCTGTCGGACGCCCATATCGAGGGCAATAACTACGCACGGTACAAGATCTTTGCAAAGTCCCTGCAGGACGTCAAACGCAACCAAAGCGGCAACGATGCCGTGATCTTTCTCGGCGACAACACGATGAACGGGCAGCACATCGAAAACATGCTTTTCCACGGCACGGTGCATGCGCTGCTGCGGGGCGAGACGGTTCTGCCCGTGCAGGGAAACCACGACATCGGCAACGGACAGGGCGACTTCCAAACGCTCCAGAACCGCTGGTACGATTACACCGCGGCGTTCTTCGGCAGAAAACTCGAGCATCCATATTACTATGAAGTCATCGACGGCTGCTATTTCATCGTGCTCGGGCAGGAATCGCACCGCGTCTATGAGATGACCATGTCCGACGCGCAGTTCGATTTCCTTGCGCAGGTGCTCTCAAAGGCTGCCGAGAGCGGCAAGCCCGCGTTCGTGTTCCTGCATATTCCGACCGATGACGCGACCGATCTCGATCTCGTTCCGACCGACCGCCTGACAAAGATGCTGGCCGAATACAACCGCGAACACGACCTGTTCTGCTTCGTCGGCCACACGCACATGCCGCTGCATCTGTTCTGGTCGTTCCACACCTATGACGGGTTCCCGGAGACCTATCTGCCGCGTCTGACGGATCTCGGCGGCGAGAACGACAACGAGCCGATCGAGCGTTCCGGCGTCGGCATGGAAGTCGAATTGTATGAAAACGAAGTTGTGCTGCGCGGCCGCAACTTCTACCGGGGCGAATGGTACGTCGATCCGGCGGAGGATGAGGGCACGCTGTGCGAAGTGACTTACACGCTGAAAAATCCGATTCAAGAATAATGGACACTTTCACCAAATTGCCTATTGACAATTTGGTGATTCTGCCTTAAAATCAGACTGTTTAAACCCTATTGAAAGGTGAGACCTTTTTTGCAAAAACGAGAAGACGTACGAAACATTGCCATCATCGCCCACGTTGACCACGGCAAGACGACGCTCGTGGACGAAATGCTCAAGCAGAGCGGCATTTTCCGCCAGAACGAGCAGGTGCAGGAGCGCGTGATGGACTCCAACGATCTGGAGCGCGAGCGCGGCATCACGATCCTGTCGAAGAACACTGCCGTGCATTACAAAGGCACGAAAATCAACATCGTCGACACGCCCGGCCACGCGGACTTCGGCGGCGAGGTGGAGCGCATCCTGATGATGGTGGACGGCGTGCTGCTGCTGGTGGACGCGTTTGAGGGCTGCATGCCGCAGACGCGTTTCGTGCTGCAGAAGGCGCTGAATCTCAAAAAGACCGTTCTGGTCGTCATCAACAAGATCGACCGTCCCGGCGCGCGTCCGGCGCAGGTCGTGGACGAAACGCTCGATCTGTTCATCGAGCTGGGCGCGGACGAGGATCAGCTCGAGTTCCCCGTGATCTACGCTTCCGCCAAGGACGGCTATTCGTCCGAGGACGACAGCGTGCGCGAGGGCGACATGCGTCCGCTGCTGGATGCGATCCTCAGAGAGATCCAGCCGCCGCAGGGCGACGCTGACGGACCGCTGCAGATCCTGTTTTCCAGCCTGGAATACGACGACTATATCGGCCGCATCGGCATCGGCCGCGTCGAGCGCGGCAGCGTGCACAGGGGCGAGGCGGTCGTGCTGTGCCGCACCGACGGCTCGACGGAAAACGTGAAAGTCTCCCGTCTGTACCAGTTCGAGGGGCTCAAGCGCGTGGAGGTGGAATCCGCGTCGCTGGGCGACATCGTCTGCGTGTCGGGTATTGAGGACATCAACATCGGTGAAACGGCGTGCAGTCCCGAAAAGATCGAGCCGCTGCCGTTCATCCGCATCGACGAGCCGACCATTTCGATGAACTTCATCGTCAACGACAGCCCCTTCGCCGGACGCGAGGGCAAGTTCGTCACCAGCCGCAACATCCGCGACCGCCTGTTCAAGGAGGTCGAAACGAACGTGAGCATGCGCGTCGAGGAGACCGAGACGACCGACACGTTCAAGGTGTCGGGACGCGGCGAGCTGCACCTGTCCATCCTGATCGAGACGATGCGCCGCCAGGGGTACGAATTCCAGGTGTCCCGCCCGAAGGTCATCTTCAAGGAGATCGACGGCGTGCTGCACGAGCCGATGGAGCTGCTGATCGTCGAGGTGCCCGAGGCGTACGTCGGCGCGGTGATCGAAAAGCTCGGCTCGCGCAAGGGCGAACTGGAGAATATGGGCGCGCGTGACGGCGGAGCGACGCATCTGGAGTTCCGCATCCCGTCGCGCGGGCTGATCGGCTACCGTTCGGAATTCATGACCGATACGAACGGCAACGGCATCATGAACCAGCTTTTCGCGGGGTATGAGCCGTACAAGGGCGACATCGTGACGCGCGAGCGCGGTTCGATCGTCGTGCATGAGACGGGCGTGAGCACCGGCTACGGTCTGTTCAATTCGCAGGATCGCGGTCGTCTGTTTATCGGGCCCGGCGTCGAGGTGTACGAGGGCATGATCGTCGGCGAATGTGCCAAGAACGAGGACATTGTCTGCAACGTCTGCCGCAAAAAGCAGCTCACGAACACGCGCGCAGCCGGCAGCGACGATGCGCTGCGGCTGGTGCCGCCGACTGTGCTGAGCCTTGAGCAATGCATGGAATTCATCAAGGACGACGAGCTTCTGGAGATCACGCCGCAGTCGCTGCGTCTGCGCAAGAAGGTGCTTTCCAAGGAGCAGCGTCTGAAACAGGAGCACCGGAAGAAATCGTGAGAGAGCATAAAACGTCCGTTGCGCTCGGCAGTTTTGACGGGCTGCACGCGGGTCATCAAAGCGTACTGCAAAACGCCCTGTCCTTTTGCGAGGACGGGCTTTTGCCGCTTTGTCTTTTATTCGACGTGCATCCGCAGACGGTGCTGCGCGGATCGCCGCCGCCGCTGCTGATGGCGCCGGACGAACGGGACGCGCGTCTGCGTGCGATGGGCTTTTCCCTGCGGACGGTCTCGTTTGCGGATATTTGCGGCATGGAGCCGGAAGCGTTCGTGCGGGTTGTCCTTTCGGACACGCTGCATGCGGGCGCGGTTTCCTGCGGCTACAACTACCGGTTCGGCAAGGGCGGTTCCGGCGACGCGGCGTGTCTGCGTCGCCTGTGTGAGCAGAACGGCATCAGGATCCGCGTCTGTCCGCCTGTGGAATCCGGCGGCGAAGCGGTCAGCTCCACGCGCATCCGCACGCTGTTGGAAAGCGGCGCCTGCGCGGAAGCCGCGGAGCTTCTCGGCAGACCGTTTTCCTTCACCGAGACGGTCGTCCACGGCGCGGAGAACGGCCGGATCTACGGGTACCCGACGATCAACCAGCATCTGCCGCAGGGTCTGGTCACGCCGAAGTTCGGTGTGTACGTTTCCCAAACGCTCGTTGACGGCACGTGGTACGATTCACTGACGAACATCGGCACGCGTCCCACGCTGCCGGACGAAACGCCCGTGTGCGAGACGCATATTCTCGGCGTCGACCGCACGCTTTACGGCGATGCGATCACCGTCGCGCTCAGGCGGTATCTGCGCGCGGAAAAGAAATTCGCGTCGCTCGAAGAGGTGTTCCGTCAGGTGCGTCTCGATCTTGCGCAAGCGGGTCTATCCTAACATCACGTCTAAAAGCATCATCACGGCAAAGCCGAGTACAATGCCCGTTGTGGCGGCGTACGGCTTTGCCGTTTCGTTTTCCCTGCACGCGGGGATCAGCTCGTGCACCGCGACGAGGATCATCGCGCCGGCGGCAAATGACAGCGCGTAGGGGAGCAGCGGCTCGACCCGTACGACTGCCAGCGCGCCGACGACGCCCGCAAGCGGTTCGACCATGCCGGACGCCTGCCCGACGAGAAAGCTCTTTTGGCGCGAGCAGCCTTCGCGGCGCAGCGGGACGGAGACGGCTGCGCCTTCGGGAAAGTTCTGCAGCCCGATCCCGACCGCAACGGCGACGGCGCCCGTCAGCGCTTCACGCGTAAAGCCGTTTTGCAGCGCGCCGAACGCGACGCCGACGGCAAGACCCTCCGGAATGTTGTGCAGCGTGATGGACAGAACGAGCAGCAGGATGCGGCCTTTGCGCGGATCGCGCTCGCCGCGTGCGGCGCAGACGACCGCGTCCGACAGCCGCATGAACGCCGCTCCGCAGAGGAAACCGGCCGTCGCCACAACGTAAGGCGGCAGCGCGCAAACGCCCGCGGCGCGCTCGATCGCGGGCTGCAGCAGCGACCAGAAGCTCGCGGCGATCATCACGCCCGCCGCAAAACCGAGCATCCGGTTCAGCGCGGTCGGGTCGGGACGTTTAAAAAAGGCGACTGTCGCGGCGCCGAGCGCGGTGACGAACCACGTGCCCAGCGTCGCAAGCAGCGCCCAAAGAAGGATATGCATAAAAAATCACCCGTTTCCAGTATAGTCATACCGGACAACGGGTGTGAATTTAGATGTTGGATTTAAGATTGAAGTAGTTAGATATGGGCGTGTTATACGTTTCCAATTCTATTAGACATTTTCGCAGGGTTACACGATTCATTGTTTTTAATCCGAATTTGCAGGTGTTTTATCCAGAGTAAAGGGTATTCTCTTTCCGGTTACTTTATGAGTTCCCCATTTCGTATGAATAAAAGCAACGAGCAAATCGTTGTAGAGCTTTTCGCGTTCAGGGTGGATTGCAAAGACAAAAGAACGCTGTGTTCCGCGATGAAAAGTCAACACAAATGTTTTCGCATTATGCCCGACATTATAGTTAAACGCTTCAAGCTGCGCATTCCAGTCGTCATCTTTTCTTCGGCCTTTATGACAATAGCAAACAACATCCTGACCTCTGTCATAATACTCTTTAAGTTCGGCAATAGAAGCGTATTTTATACCGTTTGGACGATAGAGGTTTTTACATGAAACTAAAAACCCGTTATCCGGATCGGCAAAAACCAAGTCGGCGTCTGAAAGCGCATCCATTGATCTTCTGTACCAACGAGTCCTGTATTCTTCCGGCACTTTTAAAGGCTCATTGAAGAAAACCGCGTTCGGAATGATTTCATTCGTTTCAACGTCGATTATATTTCTTTCGTCCTTCTTCTTTTCTGCTATCGGTTTTAGCTTTTCAAAAAGATCCGCGTCATAGCATTTTTCGCCATTCTCTTTGCCGTCATTCAAATACTTTCTGATTTCCCCGTCAGTTCTACGGTCGTTTTCGGTTAAGTACCAATTCACGCCGATCATAATATCGTGATTCGCCAGAAAACGAAGAAGTCCGAATTTGCCGTAATCTCCGATATCTCCAACGTATTGATTCTTCATAATATTGCACCTCGCAAAAGAATTATTCTTCTGCTTTTTTCCGCGCCTTTTGCACGGCGCGCATCATGCCCTGAAAGACCGCGGCAATCGTCTGCGCCGTGCGCGGACCGAGGGAATTTGTCTCCTCGTAGTGGCGGCGGCCGTGCCGGTCGCGCGTCGGCTCAAAGTACGGCGTGTCGGGATGCAGCAGGAAGTCGTTGGGCGGCAGGATATAGCCGATCTCGTCGTTCGCAAGACCCACGATCCGCAGCGCGGGATCGCCCGCGATCTCTGTGAGCGGTACGGGATTGACTTCGCCGCCGTCTGCGGAGGACGATTCGTCTGCGGACAGATACCCGCCGTATGCCAGCTCCGGGAACAGCTCGCCCGGCAGCAGCAGAAGGTGCAGACTGCCGATCTCGAGATACGTCATCTCCGAGCGCAGCGCAAGCCCCAGCGACGTACCCTTGCGGCTGCAGGTCTCGGCGCGCACGATGCGGGCGAACTTCGCCGCCAGCAGCATCGTGTTGTCGGCTTCGAGATAGAACGTCTGCCGCAGCTGGTTGACGCACGGCGCGAGTTTCTTTTCTTTTTTGACGGACAGCGCGACCTGTGCCACGCTTTCGCCGATCCTGCGCGTGGACGCCGCAAAGTCGCCGCCCGCGTCGCGGATCGCCTGCTCGTCCTCGACGCGCATCGAGATCATGCCGCCGATCGCGCCGGTGCAGTAGAACGTTTCGGCGCCGGTCTCATCATGGATCATCCGGCGCATGTATCCGGGAAAGTCCGCGCTCACACGGGAATTGCAGCCCTGCAGCGATTCGGCGTGGGCGGAAAAATGCACGAACCACGTCTCACGCGTGCCGTCCTTGGGGACGAAGCGCAGGCGCGTGAGCGTTCTGGAGTAGACGACCGGCGTGCGCACGTCCTCCTGCAGGTCGGGTGCTTCGGCTTCGCCGAAAAAGAGGCTGCCGTCGCGCTGATCCTTGTAGGCGTCGATCGCCGCCTGCTTGACCTGCTCGCGGAAGAAGCGCATATAGTCCTTGTCTCTGCCGGTGCGCGGCAGGGGACCCCAGTTGCCCATCGTGTCGATCGCGGCGTGGTCGTGCGTCGACATCACGTGGATGCCGCGGCAACCGGTCATGCGCACGAAGTCCGCGAGAGACGCGCGGATCGCCTGCACGTCGGCGTTCAGCAGCCCGACGGCGTCCGCCGAAATGAGAAGCAGAGCGCCGCGCCCGGTGCAGTCGTCGAGCCAGAGCGCGTGCACGTGCGGCTCGTCGAGCACGCCCGTCGCCGGATTGTTCTCGCTGTAGCCCGCCACGTAATACGTTTTGCGGAAGAAGTCCTTCGGCAGCAGCGTCGCCTTGCCGAAGCCGACGCGCCAGTGCCTGCCGCCCTTCAAGCGCCAGTCCCGCGGGTATTCCTGCGGGATGGTCGGGGAGGGACGCGTCCGCAGACGCAGACTGCCTGCCGCGCCGAATGCCGCGCGCAGCCCGCCGGTGAGCGCAGCCTCGCTTTTCGCGGCGATCTCTTTCTTGAACGTGTCAAAATCCATGGCGCATTACTTCTTCGGAATGAGATTTGCGAACAGATCCGCCGTCAGATCCCAGATCGCTTTCGGAATGCTGCGCCCGCCCCAATTGGATTCTGAGACGATATGCAGGATGTTCTGATAAAACGTCGGGATCTTGCCAGGGTCGGAGACTGGGAACTTGTCGAGTCCCATCTTCTGGCCGATGCGCCGCGCGACCTCGCGGTTCTGGATCGGTTTGCCGTTTTCGATCAGGTCGTTGCTTCCGAAGACGATCAGCGGCACGTCCGCGCCGGTGTGGCCGGTCTTGGTGTAGGTATACTTGCCGTCGATGAGCGTGATGCCGCCGGTCTCGTGGTCGGCGGTGATGACGACGAGCGTATTGCCGTCCTTCCGAGCGAAGTTCACCGCGGTCTCGATCGAGTGGTCAAATTCCTCGAGTGCTTCGGCGGCCTCGGCGGCCTTGTTGTTGTGGCTGAATTTGTCGATGTGCGCGCCTTCGACCATCAGGAAGAAGCCGTTTTCATTGTCCAGAAGGCTGATCGCCTTTTCCGTCATTTCGGAAAGCGTCGGAGAGGTCGAGCCTTCGGGCGCGTCGACGTGCCACATCGTGTCGTAATCGAACTGGCCGAAGCTCTTGCTGCCTGTCTGCAGCGCATCCATCTCTCGCTTGGTCGTCAGCACGGTAAAGCCGTTTTCCGCCGCAAGGGCCGGATCGAACGTTTTGACCGCGCCGCCCCAGAGCAGATCGAAGTCGGACTTCGCCTGCTGGGTGCTGATGTCGGTGGAATTGCCGCGGTCGGACGTGTGCGCCGTGAAGGACGCGGGCGTCGCGCCGTCGGTCGTGTCCGTTGTGATGACGCCGGAGCGCCTGCCGCTGCGTTTCGCCGCTTCCGCGAGCGTGCGCGGCACGGAGAACCAGTCAAGCGGGTCATACCAGTACGAGGCGACGTAGCGGTTGGTCGTACGCACGCCGGAAGACAGTGCCGTGCCGCCGGCCGCGCTGTCCGTGACGGCGCTGCTGAACGAACGCGTCTCGGAATAGCCGCGCAGATCGCACTCTTCTTCCATGAACAGCGTGATGCCGCGTTCCTGTTTTGCCAGCGCCAGATGGTTCTGCCCCATGCCGTCGCCGATCATGAGAATGACGTTGTCGTAAACCTTCGTGTCTTTCGCGCTGACACACGGCACGAGTCCTGCGCACAGGATCAGGACCGCAAGCAGCACAGAGAGTGTTTTCTTCATAATTTGCACCTCCAAGTTTTTCAATATTATAGCTTTTTTGTGCGGAACTGTCAACGGAATCTTAAAAAAGCTATTGAATTTTAGTAAAAGTTATAGTAAAATAGTATTTGTAATAGTGTAAAAAGGGGCGTTGTCTCATGAAACGATACAGACGGACGATCTTTGCCGTATTGCTGACGCTGGCGGTGGTTCTGGCGATGGTGCCTGCCGCATGCCTGTCGGCTGCCGCCGCATGGGGCGGCGGCGCGGCGCAGCCTTCCATGAGCCCCGACGGATACTATCTGATCGACTCGGGAGAAAAGCTCGCATGGTTCTCGAACCGGGTCAATGCCGGCAACCCCACCATCAAGGCGAAGCAGACGGCGGACGTCGACATGGGCAGCCGTCCGTTCACGCCGATCGGCACCGCGAGCGTGAAGTTCCGGGGCATCTACAACGGCGGCGGCTACACGATCGCCAATCTCAAGGTGACGGGCGACGCGGAGGGACGCGGTCTGTTCGGCTACATCGGAACGACTGCGACGACGCAGACGCTCCATGACGTCGACGCCGACGGCAACATCCTCCCGACGACCTATACCGAGACGACCTACACGCCCGCCGAGATCAACAACGTCGTGCTGACGGGCGCATCCGTTTCCGGCAGTACGAACGTGGGCGGCATCGTCGGCGTGTCCGAGGGCGGCACGATCTTCGGCTGCTCGGTCGCGGGCACGGTGACTTCGACCGCATCCAACGCGGGCGGTATCGTCGGCTACAGCTATTCCGGCGCGACGGTCGTCAACTGTCAGAACGACGCGACGGTCAGCGGCACGCTGCGAATCGGCGGCATTGCTGGCTTCTGCTACGGTGCGACGACCACGTACGGCTGCTGCAATGCGGGCGCCGTCACCGGTACCAAGCGGATCGGCGGCATCGCCGGCCACAACACGTCCGGCAGCGTCCATCACTGCTACAACAAGGGCGTCGTGACCGCCACGGAAAACTCCTGCGGCGGCATCATCGGCTACGATATGAACGGCGAGCTGTACTGCATGTACACGATCGGTTCCATCAGCTGTCCCGGCGAGTTCAAGGGCGCGATCCTCGGCAACAAGACGTACGGCACGCGTATTGCCCGGTGCTATTTTGACCGCAGCGACACGAGCGCGACCGACGACTACGCGACGGCTGCCGAGCACGAGCTGATGCTCGACGCGAGCTTTCTTGAAACGCTCAATTTCAGCATGGAGATCTACGTCGGCGACTACTTCGGCACCAACAACGGCTATCCGATCCTGCGCTGGCAGCTGATCGGCTGGGACGGTTCCATCGGCGAGCCGGAGACGAACAGCAGCGGCGTTTATCTCATTACGAACGGCAGTGAGCTGGCGTGGTTTGCGCAGCTCGTCAACGGCACGCTGCCCGGCGTGGCGCAGAACAGGGCTGCGAACGCGCAGGTCATGCGCGATATTCTGCTCAATCCCGGCATCTTCGACGAGTCCTCCAAGGTGTGGACGCCCATCGGCACGGAGGCTTCTCCCTTCATCGGCACCTTTGACGGCGGCGAGCACCGTATCAGCGGCGTGTATCTGCCGGACAACACGATCAACGATACCGGTCTGTTCGGCTACGTCGGCGACGGCGGCTTGGTCAAGAATATCTTCCTCGACAATTCGCTGATCAAAGGCTACAATTATTGCGGCGCAATCGCCGGCAGAAACTACGGAACGATCCGCAGCTGCTTCAACTACTCCACGGTGCAGTCGATGTACAACACCGGCGGCATCGCGGGCATCTGCGGCGGCACGATCGACACGTGCGGCAACACCGGCGACGTGCTGGGCTACTATTACTCCGGCGGCATCACCGGATGGCTCTCCGGCGGCGCGGTCACGAGCTGCTTCAACAAGGGCAAGATCACCGGCGTGTCGCGTACGGGCGGCATCCTCGGCCAGAACGGCGGCGTGATTCGTTACTGCTACAACAACGGCCGCGTCGAGGGCGGCGTTTCGGTCGGCGGCCTGGTCGGCATGCAGAACAGCGGATCGGCCACAGACGCCTTTACCGCCTGCTACAACATCGGCTTCGTCAAGGGCGCGCAGCAGGTCGGCGCGGTCGTCGGCTACATGCAGAACGGCGCTTTGACGTACTGTTACTTCGACACCGAACGCTCCGGCGCGAACGACAACGCACCCGGCGTAGAGGGCAAAACGACGGCACAGATGGCGGAACCGACGTCCGTGAGCGCGTTTGCCGGCTTTTCGACCAGTTACTGGGTGGATCGCGGCGCGGATCAGTATTTCGACTACTGCCCGGAGCTGAAGGTGTTCTATAACTCCACGAACAATCTGCTCAAGACGACGTCCAAGGAAAGCGCGGCCGTCGTCAAGGGCGTTTACACCGTCATGGCGCAGGTCGACGGTGAAATGAATACATATTACGCGACCGTCAAGCTGGGCGTCGCGCACATCGGCACGCGCAAGGAGGGCGGCACGCTCGTCCTGATCCGCGACTCGTCGATCACGGAGAATACCGTTGTCAACGGCACCGTGACGATCACCGACAACGCGCAGACGCGCACGCTCACGCGTGCAAGCGGATTTACGGACAGCTTCTTCACCGTCAACGGCGCACTCACGCTCGAAGGAACCGGCACGGACACGATGCGGCTGAACGGCGGCGGGACGGCAATGACCGGCACTGCACCCGTTCGGGTCGGCGGGACCGGACGCGTCACGCTGCGGGACGGCGCGCGCATCACCGGCAACAAATCGTCGTCGAGCGGCGGCGCCGTCTACGTGGACGGCGGCACGCTGACGATGCAGGGCGGCAAGATCGACGGCAATATTTCGCCGAACGGCGGCGGCATCGCGGCCGCGGACGGCGTTCTCCTGCTGGAGGGCGGCACGATCAACGGCAACACCGCGACGAACGGCGGCGGCGGACTGTTCCTGCAGGGCGCAGACGCCGAGGCGACGTTCAGCGGCACGACCGTCTCCGGCAACAGTGCAAAGAATGGCGGCGGACTGTACGTCCAGAGCGGCAGCACGGCCGAGTGGACGGACGGCACGCTGTCCGGCAACTCCGCGACCCAGCAGGGCGGCGGCGTTTACAACGCAGGTACGCTGCGTCTGTCCGGCGGCACGGTTTCGGGCAACAGCGCATCCTCCGGTGTCGGCGTGTACCAGGCGGGCACGCTGGAAATGTCCGACAAGGCGTATCTCGCCGCGACGGACGACGTCTATCTCCCGACCGGCAAGACCGTGACCAACACCGGCCGCATCAAGACCAGCGGTACGGTCGCGAACCTGACGGTGCAGAATTACGCAGCCGGCACGCGCGTGCTGGATGGCGAGCACTGCGCCGCGAACTACGCGAAATACGTGCTGAACGTTCCTTCCGGCAGCACGGAACTGTATATCAACTCCACCGGCTACCTGGTGGCAAAGGAAACGCACAACGTCGCCAAGGTCAGCGTATTCGGCTCCTATGACGTGTACTACACGTCGCTGAAGGAAGCCATGGAGGCGATCGGCGCCGAGGCAGAAGCGCAGGCGGCCGATCCGAATGCCGAAACGCTCAGCGCCATGATCACCATGATCGACGACGACGTCGTGGAAGATACCATCGCGGTCAGCGGCAACGTGATCATCACGACCATCGGGCAGGAAGAAGACGGACATTCCATCACGCGTTACCGTACCTGCACCGGCGCGATGTTCAACATTGCCGAGGGCGCGACGCTCGAATTCGGTTCGGTCGGCTCGACGAGCAACGCGGCGCTTGTCGTGGACGGCGGCAGCACACTCTACGGCACGTACGGTACGTGCATCGTCGAGAACCACGGCACGCTGCGTCTGAAGGACGGCGCGACGCTGCAGAATGCGTCCTCTGCCGGCGACGGTGCGGCGATCCGCAACAGCGGCACGCTCGAGATCCTCGGCGGCCTGATCCAAAACTGCACGTCCGCAAACGGCGGCGCTGTCTGGAACGCCGGCACGGCAACCATGAACGGCGGTACAGTGCAGAACTGTTCGGCGCAGTACGGCGGCGCGATCTACAATACGGGCACGCTCTCGGTCGAGGGCGGCACGCTCACCGGCAATACGGCGTCGCAAAACGGCGGCGGCATCTGTTCCGCTTCCGGCAGTGCTGTGATGACGACCGGCACGCAGACGATCACCACGATCGACAACGAGGGACAGGCGACAGTCACGACGGTCGAAGTGACCGGCACGCTGTCCGGCAATACCGCGAAAAACGGCGGCGGCATCTGTATCGCAGGCGGCACGGGCACGCTCGAGGCCGGCACGATCACCGGCAACAGCGCCCAGAGCGGCGGCGGCGTTTACCTCGGCGGCGGCAGCTGCACCGTCAAGGGCGGCAGCATCACGGCCAACACGGTTTACGTACACGGCAGCGGCATCTACAACGGCGCGTCGCTGACGGTGGATTCGGCACAGCTCGGCAGCGGCTGCGAGGTGTATCTTGCCGCGGGACACACGGTCGTTCCGGCAGGCACGGCGCCTTCCGCGGTGCTGACGCCTGCGGCCTATACCATCGGCACGCAGATGCTTTCCGGCAGCAGCGTCGCGGCGCTGTACGGCGGCTTCACCGTTTCCAACGACCGCTTCTTCATCAACGCGTCCGGTCATCTGGACACGACGCAGATCTCTATCAAGGAGTCGTCGCACATGTCGGCTGACTATACGGACAACGTGATCACCGGCATCGACGTCGCGCACAGAACGGTCGCGGAACTCCGCAGCGAGTTCGACAACGACGCTTCCTCTCTGGTGTTCCGCAGCAAAAACGGCCAGGTGATGACGGACGGCGACGTCGTCAATACCGGCTGTGTGATCCTGCTGCTCGACGGCAGCGGGCACACGCTCGACACCAAGACCTTCTGTCTCGTCGGCGACGTGACCGGCGACGGCGAGATGGACGCCGAGGACGCCGTGCTCGTTTACTGCTACACGGCGGGCATGCTCTCGAAGAACAGCTCCGGCGGCGCGGCGGCTTACCGCGCGGCGGACGCGGACAACAACGGCCAGATCGACGCGGCCGACGGCGATCTGCTGCGCGCGTGCGGCGTTTACAAGGCTACGGTCGCCCAGCCGTAATCGCAGGCAGAATCCGAATATCGTTTTAAAAAGGCGCCGCGCAAAGCAGCGCCTTTTGTGTGAGGAAAGAGGTTGTACGATGAAGAATCAGGAGATCAACATCCGCGATCCGTTCGTGCTTTGCGAGAACGGAACGTATTACATGTTCGGCACGCGCGGCAGGGATTTCGGCATGCGTACCGGCGGGTTCGACGTTTATGTCGGCACGGATTTAGAGAACTGGTCTGCGCCGCAGGAAGTGTTCGACTCCGCAAAATACGGCATGAACGACGGCAGCAACTGGGCGCCGGAGGTGCATCGGTTCGGCAGCAGATACTATCTGTTCGCAACGTTCACGCAGCCGAACGGCCGCCGCGGGACGTATTCTCTGGTCAGCGACAGCCCGACCGGTCCGTTCGCGCCGAACAGCGACGGCCCGCTGACGCCGGCGGAGTGGGAAAGTCTCGACGGCACGCTGTGGGTCGAGGACGGCAAACCGTATCTGGTGTTCTGTCACGAACACGTGCAGATCCTCAACGGTACCGTCTGCTTCGTGCAGCTGTCCGACGATCTGAAGCGCGCCGTTACGGCTCCGACGCTGCTGTTTTACGGCTCCGACGCTTACGGCGTACCGGAGAACCCCGACGGCAGATACGTCACGGACGGTCCGTTTCTGCACCGGGCGGAAAACGGCAGACTCTATATGATCTGGTCGACCTGCCCGCCGGAAGGGTATTATCAGGGACTGTGTGTGTCCGAAACGGGACGCGTCGCGGGACCGTGGACGCAGCTGCCGCCGCTGTACACGAAGGACGGCGGTCACGGCATGCTGTTTTGCGATCTGGCGGGCGATCTGCGCCTGACGCTGCACAGCCCGAACCGTTCTCCGGATGAACGGCCGGTCTTTTTCCGCGTGCAGGAGACCGATGCGCGCATGAATATCCTCAGCTGATCCGAACGGAGGTATGCATATGAAAAGAGCACTCTGCTGTCTGCTTTCCCTGCTGCTTTGCTGCGGCTTTGCGCTTACGGCTGCGGCGGATGCGGACACAACGACCGAAAAAACGCTGAACGTGATCTCCTTCAACGTAGACGGCCTGCCGGTCCCGGCGTTCCTGTCCTCGACGAAGCGCCCTGCGCGCGAAGCGACGCGCCTCATCGCGCAGCAGGTGAATGCGGCGGACTGCGACGTCCTGTGCGCGCAGGAGGACTTCAATTTCCACGGCGTACTCTCGCGGGAGCTGGAGCTGAAAAACCGTACCGTCACGAGCGGTCCCGCCGTGATCGGCGACGGACTGAATATCTTTTCGCGCTATCCGATCTATAACGTGCGGCGCGTGGCGTGGGACGCGGCATACGGCGTGTTCGACTGCGGATCGGACGAGCTGACGCCGAAAGGCATTCTCGTCTGCACGGTCGAAATAGAGGACGGCGTCTTTATCGACGTGTATACGCTGCATGCGGACGCGTGGGAGGACGACGACTCCATGCTTGCAAAGGCTGCGCAGTTCGACCAGCTCAAGGCGCTGATCGACGACTATTCCGGCACGGACAGAGCCGTGCTTCTGACCGGCGACTTCAACACGAATTATTCCACGTTCCGCGACGGGTACAAGGCGGGGCACTACAACGTCGATCTGTGTCAGAAGCTCATCGACAACTTCGTCTCGAACGGCTTCAGGGACGCGTGGATCGAGGCAAATACTGCGGGCAATTACGAGTTTACCTATGCCGAGATGCGTGAAAAATACGGCTGCGATTATCCGCGCACGTGGGATACGCTCGACCACGTCTACTACCGCGACGGCGCGGGCGTTCAGCTGACGCTCACGGACGCGTTTTACGACGACATGGATTGCGACGGCATGATGTGGCAGGGACATCTTTCCGACCACGCGGCGCTGCGAACGTCGTTCAAAGTGTCGATCGACAAAACGCAGACCAAAGCGCCCGACACGCTCACGAAGGAGCGCGCGCATCCGCTGCGGAGCTTTTTCGGCGCGGTCGTTTCGATCGGCAAAACGCTGCGGACGGTATTCGCCCACCTGCCCGATCTTTGGGAAAAAGGGATCGGATGGCTGAAATAAAAAAGAGAGCTGCCAAACGGCAGCTCTTTTTTTGTACGTTCAATACATGTATTTCAAAAAGTGAAAACGCTTCTTCTTTTGCAGCAGGATGATGATCGTGGATTCCAGGACGGCGAGGAACAGCGTGACGCAGAAATACAGGAACGGATGCACCTCCGGATTGCGGATGCCGACGCGGCGGCACAGGAACGCCCAGCCCTCCCACATGAACAGCAGATGCAGAAAATAGATCAGCGTGCTGTAGCGGCGCAGGATCGGATAAACGGGGCTCGGCTGCAGTTCGGAGCCGATGCACACGCGCAGCGTCGACCACGCGCACACGAACGCGCCCAGAAGCCGCACGTTCTCCCAGACGGGAGACGCGCTGTCATACGTCAGAATACCGCACAGCAGGAGCGCTGCCCACAGAACGGGACACAGCGCTTTTTCCCATTTCGGGACGTTGTCGTCCGTCTGCGCGGCGAAGAAGCCGATGCAGGTGCAGATCAGTCCCTTTTTCATCACGTTGAAGAGGACGGGCGGAAGGACCTGCATTACGCCGGCAAACTGCGGCAGGGCAGACGCCAGCGAAACGGCGGCATAAACTGCTGCGCCGGCGCCGAGCACGACCCATTTGTTCTTCGTCAACCGCGTCAGACCGAACAGGATTGCGATGCACAGGATCAGCGTGTTCAGATACCAGAAATGTACGAAGGACGTGTCCAGGAAGAATCTGCCCGCCAGCGTGAACAGTTCGCCGACGATCCCGCCGATCGTGATCTCTGCGTAATGACCGGTATAGGCTTTGACAAAGATGCACGGCAGGTAGAGGACGGTATACAGTACGTAAAACTGCACCAGCCGTTTTTCGTACCCGATCCAGACCGAAACCGCGGACGAATCCGTGCGATCCAGCTTTCGGAAAAACAGGAACGACGAGACGGCAAAGAAAAACGGGACGGCCGCGTCGCCGATCACGCTGCCCAGCAGATAATTCCGGAAATCCCCGAGAAAGAGCGGCTTGTGTATGATGACGACCAGAACGGCCATCACCAGTTTCATGACGTCGATCGCGGGAAAGACGGTTTTTGTGCGGTTCAGCTTGTTCATTGTCCTTCTCCTTTTATCCCAATACGTGTCGGATCGCATCGTCGGACGCGATGGGGTAGACGTCGCGCATATGGCGGAATATCCGATCGCGCGACGCTTCCGGTTCCTCGCCGTACGCCGCCGACAGCAGGTCGTACCCCCAGATCGTTTCCGGCATGGTGTAGACCGCCAGATGCCAGCCGTAGGGGAGACCGGCCTTGTTCAGCTTCTGGCGGAAGTCGCGGATGACAAGATACAGCTGCATCTGCAGCGCCGTGACGGTGCCCTCGAAATTCTTTTCACCGTCCTTGCCGAATCCGGCCATGCGGCGCGTCACGTGCGAGAACAGCTCCTGCCCGTCCGAAAAGCAGTCCATGATCTTTTTCTGGCGGTGCGTCGCCTTGCCCTCGTCCCAGAGCGAATCGAAATCGTAGCCGTCGCGGCGGTAGTTCGCGAAGTACGGCAGCCAGTCGGTCGAGATAAAGCCCGCCTTGCCCGCAAAGAATTTGCCGTAGGCGACTTCGCCCTTTGCCGCCAGCAGACGCCGCCATTCCCACGGGTCGACCCGTTCGTCGCCGCTCCACCAGTGGTACGGCACGGTGCGCTCCTCGACGGAAAAACCGGGGATCTCATTGCGGAACAGCGGCAAAAAGCCGATCTCACGGACGTACGCCGTCAGCGCTTGCGGGCTTTTGAGGCGGTACGGGTCGTCCTCCCGCACGCCGTACAGGATCCATTCGTTTGCCATGTCAGACTCCCTTTTCCGTCAGATCCGTTTCCGTGCATCTGCCGTTTTGCAGCCGGAGCGTGCGGATCTCGAACGGCGTCAGCGTGAGCGTTTCGCAGATACCGAGCACGTCGGAACGCAGCTCGGTGCGCGCAGGCCGGTCAAACGGATTGAACAGGCGCAGGATGCAGCCGTCGCCGTCCTCCGCCTGCTTGAACGTCGTCTGCAAGATCTCGTCGCCTGTGAGCGTAAAGACCGGCGCGTCTTTTTGGCCGCTCTGCGGCGGATAGAACGAGAGCGCGGGGATAACGGCATTCAGCCGCAGCGCGCGCCGCGGCGTTTCGGTGCGCACCGTATCCGTGCCGCCGCCGAACAGTTCGAATGCGAAAACGCGTTCACCCTGCTCCATGTGCGGTGTGAAGCGGTTTTGCGGTATGCGCTCGCGATCGCCGATCGGATGCGCGCAGTATGCCGCCGAACGCAGCAGCGTCATGTACAGCGTGCCGCCTTCCGCGCTGAATCCGTACGTCGAATCGGTCAGCACCGACAGCGCTTCGTCTGCGTTTTCGAGCCGCACGTACTTTTGCGCGCAGTGCTCGAGCCCGTCCTGCGAGAAACGTTCCTCGCCGTAGGCGACCTCGCCGAAAGCCTCAGCGTCCGCGATGGCGGAAGGGACGGCGTATTTGAGCATCTTCTGCGTTTCGCCCCACTGCACGCGCACGTCCACGTGCAGCGCGACGTCCGTTTTCGATAAGGTATAGCGAACGAGCGCGCGGGAACGGCCGTAGCCGAGTGCTGCCTCGACCGTGGTGCGCACATCGCCGCTTTCGATGCAGTGCACGCCTGCGAGCGGACGGGAAATACCGAACCATTCCGCAGTCTCCTCGTCCGTCAGCAGGCGGAACGTGCCGATGCGGTCGGGAAACGCGTGCACGCACATGCCCCACGGATCGCTGTCGTCCTGAACGACGTGCAGCGCGCACGGTGCGCTGAGCAGCTCACGCCCGTCGACCGCGTAGCTGTCGGGGTAACCGGTCGAGCGATCGATCCGCACGCGGACGCGGTCGTTTTCGAGATAGAGGTACGTTTCGTCCTCGCGCGTTTCGGGCACGGGACGTTCTGCGATTTTGGTAAAGGCGCAGTCGAAGCGGTTCATCTGCATCGGCTGCAGCACCGTGTGGAATACCGGCCGCTTGCGCCAGTCGAGATTCAGGTTGCTGTTCTCCTTCTCGCACTGCGTCGGCAGCGCTTCGCCGTCGCGCATGACCTGCGGCATGGAGAATTCGTCCGCCCAGTTCTGATCCCACAGCATCATCTCGCACGCGAAATCGCCCTCCACGGGGTAGGGGAAGGGGTTGTAAATGAGGATCGGGATCGCCGTCGGCGCCGGCGGCTTCTGCCCGCCGGACAGTGCGAAGAACGCGCGCGTGCGCACACGCGAGAGGATCTCCGCGCCGTGCGAGAGCATCTGCAGCGCCGCGTCCTCCGCCGGCTGGATGCTCGAACCGGGCAGGATGTCGTGGAACTGCACGGTCAACAGATCGTACATGGCGTCGCGCAGCTCCTCCTTCGGGTACTCCATCAGCCCCTGCGCATGTGCGATCGCGGCCATCTGCTCGGTCGTGAAATAGTCGTTTTCCGTGCGGCGGTACTGCCGCTTGATGCGTGCCATGCTCGTGTAGCAGCCGACCGCCCACGCGTTCAGATCGCCAGCGTATTCCGGCAGGGCTTTGCCGCGCACCTCGCGGAAGAAATCCTCCGGCGTGGAGTGGATCAGCTCGACGCCCTGCGCGCGCATCACCTTCTGCAGTTCTTCAATATCCCGCAGGTCCTTTTCGGACGGACCGCCGCCGTGGTTGCCAACGCCCCACAGGCAGATCGCCGTCTCGCCGTCCGGACAGGCTTCGGTAACGTCCTTTATCTTTCGCGTCGCGTTGCCCAGCGGCGAGTTGTAGCTCCAGCGGCGGTAAGCCGTCACGCGCGAGCCGTCGTAGCCGACCCACGTGAACAGCTCGGCGGGCAGAGGCGTATCGTTTTGACCGGGACGGCCGAACAGGTAGCTGTCAAAGCCGGACTTCGCCAGGATCTGCACCAGCCCGCGCGTGTGGCCGAACGGATCGAAATTGATCGCCGTCGTTGGTTCTTTGCCGAACTTCTCCTTGAAATACTGTCTGCCGGACAGGATCTGGCGCACGAAGCCCTCGCCCGACGGCATGTTGCAGTCCGGCTGCAGGTGCCAGCCGCCCATGATATGCCACTTGCCAGCGCGGACGAGCGACCGGATCTCTTCGAACAGCTCCGGCTCAAATTCCTCGATCCAGCGGTACAGCAGCGCTTCGTTGTGGTTAAAGATGAAACCGTCAAATTGTCTGCACAGTCTTGCTGCCACGCGGAACGTGGACAGCGTTTCGGAAGCGCCCTCCTCCCACGTCCACTGCCAGACGGGATCGAGATGCGCGTTGCAGATCATATGGATGCGTTTTTGCATAGCAAAACCTCCGAATTCTGATGCATTTATCATACCACAAGCGTTTCTTTTTCGCAAGACAAACCCGATCGGCGGAAACCGGAAAAAGAAAAAACTTTTTTGTTGCATTTTTGCCGACAATGCGGTATCATAATATGGTATTTAACTGATTGAGGAGAGAGATACGGTATGGAAAACACGCAGAAATCCATGGACGCGATCGTCGCGCTGTGCAAGGGCAGAGGTTTCATTTTCCCCGGCAGCGACATTTACGGCGGCCTTGCCAACACGTGGGACTACGGCCCTCTGGGCGCGCGGCTGAAGAACAACGTCAAGGATACGTGGAGAAAGCGCTTCATCCAGGAGCGCCACAACAGCTTTGAGGTCGATGCGGACATCCTGATGAATCCGCGCGTGTGGGAGGCGAGCGGCCACGTCGCGTCGTTCTCCGATCCGCTGCTCGACTGCAAGGAGTGCAAGATGCGCCACCGCGCCGACAACCTGATCGACGACTTCGATCCCGACGCGCATGCCGACGGCATGACGAAGGAGGAGATGTTCGACTACATCAAGGCGCATTCGATCCCCTGTCCGAACTGCGGCAAGCACAACTTTACGGACATCCGCGAGTTCAACCTGATGTTCCAGACGTTCCGCGGCGTGACCAACGATTCCAAGAGCGTCATTTATCTGCGCCCCGAAAACGCGCAGGGCGAATACGTCAATTTCCTGAACGTGCAGCGCACCATGCGCGCCAAGCTCCCGTTCTCCATCGGCCAGATCGGCAAGGCGTTCCGCAACGAGATCACGCCCGGCAACTTCACGTTCCGCACGATCGAGTTCGAGCAGATGGAGTTCCAGACCTTCTGCAAGGAGGGCACGGACGGCGAGCTGTACGATTATTTCAAGGAATACGGCAAGAAGTATTTCGAGGATCTCGGCATCGCGCCGGAGCATCTGCGCTTCCACGACCATGAAAAGCTCGCGCACTACGCGAAGGCGGCGTGCGACATCGAGTTCCTGTTCCCGTTCGGCTGGGGCGAGATCAACGGCACGCACAACCGCACCGATTTCGACCTCACGCGCCACCAGGAATACAGCGGCACGAAGATGGACTATCTCGATCCCGTGACGAACGAGCGCTTCATTCCGTACATCATCGAGTCGACCTACGGCCTCGACCGCACGGTGCTGGCGCTGCTGTGCGAGGCGTACGACGAGGAAGTCATCGACGCCGAAAAGAACGACACGCGCGTGGTGCTGCGGCTGAGCCCCGCCGTCGCGCCGTACAAGGCGGCCGTGCTGCCGCTGAGCAAGAAGCTCAGCGAAAAGGCGATGGCCATCCGCGACGAGGTGAGCAAATATTTCATGACCGATTTCGACGAGACCGGCTCCATCGGCAAGCGCTACCGCCGCCAGGACGAGATCGGTACGCCGTTCTGCATCACGTACGACTTCGAGTCCGAAGAGGACGGCTGCGTGACGGTGCGCGACCGCGATTCGATGGATCAGGTGCGCCTGCCCATCGGCGAGCTGGTCGGCTATATCGAAAAATCGCTTGCGTTTTAAAGGATGAAAACGATGGAACAAACAGCGCTGCCCGTCGAGGCGCCGAAAAAGAAAAGCGTATGGCTGCCGATCGCCGTCGTGCTGGGCATCGCTGCGCTGGTCGTGGTGCTGCTGGCTCTCGGGACGAGAGCGGTGCGCAAGAACGGCACGCAGCCCGCACCCGTCATGCTCGCGCAGCAGTGTCACTATTCCATGTATGAAGAGCGCTCGGACGAGGTGCTGCTGACGTATTCCGTCACGCTGCGCAACGACACGGGCAAGGATCTGACGGGCTTCGCCATGCGCGGCGTGCTGCAGACGGACTACAAGAACGGCTATATCCTCTCGCCCGACGCAAAAGTGCGCATGTGGGGCGAACAGAACAGCACGTTCTCCATGGCGGCAGGCGAGACGAAGACGTACGATCTGATCCTGACCGCCAAATTCCACAGAACGCAGCGTTCCGCCTCGGGCGAGCTGCCGCAGCTTTTTGCGGTCTACCCCGACGGCAGCGAAGGCTTCACTTTCTCTTTTCCACCGGCACGTATTCTCTTCTCGGGCTGACCGCCATGTACGCCGGACGGATGATCTTGTTGCCGTTGACCAGCTCTTCGATGCGGTGCGCGCTCCAGCCCGCGATGCGCGCGATGGCGAAGATCGGCGTGAACAGCTCCTCGGGGATGCCGAGCATCGTGTAGACGAACCCGCTGTAAAAGTCCACGTTGGCACTCACGCCCTTGTACATCTTGCGGCTGCCGACGATCACCTTCGGCGCGAGCTCCTCCACGGCGCTGTAAAGCGCGAATTCCTTTTCGAGCCCCTTCTCCACGGACAGCGCCTCGACGAACCCCTTGAAGATCTGCGCGCGCGGGTCGGACACGGAATAGATCGCGTGGCCGATGCCGTAAATGAGTCCGGAGCGGTCGAACGCCTCGCGGTTGACGAGCTTCTGCAGATACGCCTCGATCTCTTCCCGATCCTCCCAGTCGCGCACCTGCTCCTTGATCTCGCGGAACATATGGCAGACCTTGATGTTCGCGCCGCCGTGCTTGGGACCTTTGAGCGAGCCGAGCGCCGCCGCGACGGCGGAATACGTATCGGTGCCGGAGGACGTGACGACGTGCGTCGTGAACGTCGAGTTGTTGCCGCCGCCGTGCTCGGCGTGCAGGATCAGCGCGAGGTCGAGGATGCGCGCCTCGAGCTTGGTGTACTTGCTGTTCATGCGCAGCATATGCAGGATATTTTCCGACGTGGACAGCGCGGGGTCCGGCTCATGGATAAAGAAGCTGTCGTTCCCGCGGATGTAGTAATTGTATGCCTGGTACCCGTATACCGAGAGCTGCGGAAACACGGAGATCAGCTGCAGACACTGGCGCAGCACGTTCGGGATCGACGTGTCGTCGGCGTTGCGGTCGTAGGAATACAGCATCAGGACGCTGCGCGCGAGCGAGTTCATCATGTCGCGGCTGGGCGATTTCATCACGACGTCGCGCACGAACGAAGTCGGCAGCGAGCGGTAATCGCCGAGCAGCGTCTGAAAAGCGGCGAGCGCGTCCTTGTCCGGCAGGCTGCCGAACAGCAGCAGGTAGATGATCTCCTCAAAGCCGAAGCGGTCGTCCGCGATGAATCCGGAGGTCAGCTTGCGCACGTCGTAGCCGCGGTAAAACAGCTCGCCCGCGCAGGGGACGGACTGAGCGCCGACCTGCTTTTTGGCGGTGATCTCGGAGATCTCCGTCAGTCCGGTCAGCACGCCGTTCCCGTTCAGGTCGCGCAGACCGCGGTTGACCTTGTGTTCAACGTACAGAGACGGGTCGATGCGGTCGTCCGCGCAGCACAGCTCCGCAAGCGCCGCCACCTCGGGTGTAACGGCCGAATAGTCTCTTTTCATGAAGGCGGTCTCCTTTCTCGTGAGATATTAACTTATTATACCAAAAGAATATGAATAAAATTTAAACGCGGCGCAGAAGAACTCGTCGGCAAAATTCACAAAAATGGAATCGCGTTTTCGGCAGATCGTACAAATCGCAAGGAAATGATTCTCAAACAGACCGGAATGTGTTATAGTAGACGTTGGAGATCGCAGACAGTGAAGGAGATGCTTTTATGGACGTTATCCGGGAAGAATACAGATTCGATTCCGCAACGGGGGTGTGCCGCATTTTCGCGCGCTCGATCGCGCCCGCGGACAAGACGAAGGTGCGCGGCATCCTGCAGGTCGTGCACGGCATGGCGGAGCACGGCGAGCGCTATCAGGCGATGGCGTACTACATGGCATACCACGGCTATGCCGTTTTTATCCACGATCACGCGGGTCACGGGCGCTCGGTCGAAAACGACACGCTGCTGGGCTACTTCGGCGAGAAGGACGGCTGGCGCGGTCTGATCGACGACGTGCGCACGCTCGCGGAAAAGGCGATGGAGAAATATCCGAACCGTCCGATGTTCCTGCTCGGACACAGCATGGGCTCGTTCGTTGCGCGCGCCTATGCCGCGCAGTACGGCGACGAGCTTGCCGGCGCGATCTTCTGCGGCACGAGCGGCGCGAACCCCGGCGCATCCGCCGGCATCGCGGTCGCGGGCATCGTGGAGAAGTTCAAGGGCGAGCTGTACCGCAGTCCGTTCATCGACCACATCGCGTTCGGCAGCTACAACAAGCGCTACGAGAATCCGCGCACGCAGTTTGACTGGCTTTCGCGCGACGAGAGCGAAGTGGATCTGTACATCAAGGACCCGTACTGCGGCTTCCTGTTCACCGCAGCAGGCTACAAGGACATGTTCACGCTTCTGCAGTCCGTGTCCGGCAAGGCGTGGTATCGGAGCGTGCCGAAAAAGCTGCCGATCCTGCTCATTTCCGGATCGATGGACCCGGTCGGCGGCTACGGCAAGGGCGTGCGGCAGGTGTACGCCGATCTGCTGAAAACCGGCCACGAGAACGTGAAGATCCGCGTCTACGACGGCGCGCGGCACGAGCTGTTCAACGAGACGAACGCCAAGGACGTGCTGCGCGATCTGCTCGAATGGACGGATGAAACGCGAAAGAGGGAGAACGAATGAACCGACTGATCCCGCTTTCCACGATCGAATACTTCACGCAGGGCAACGTGATGCTCGGCTCGGTCACGCCCGACGAGCTGGTCGCCGACCCGCTCGCAAAGCTGTTTCATTACCGCGCCTTCGCGGACGGGGAGAAGCTGACCGCGCTGTATTTTATCGACAACGTCTGCTTCGACCTGACGGACAAGGCGAAGGTCGTGCAAAACGACTTTGAATTGTCGCCCGACGGCATCGACGCGGCGGCCGCGTGGCTTGAGGCGCGCTATCGCGAATACGAGCGCACGGTCGATACATTATAATAAAAAAGAAAAAGTTGAAAAACCCTCTTGACACGGGAGAAGGAATGTGTTACAATGACTTCACCTCTGAAAGAGGGTTCTTTTTTTGTGCCCTTTTTTCTCAATGCAGAGGGAGGTAAAATTTCCAAAATGGAGGTGCCGTCAAATGAGAGTCAAGATCACTCTTTCCTGCACGGAGTGCAAGCAGCGCAACTACAACACGATGAAAGACAAGAAAAACACACCGGACAGGCTGGAGAGAAACAAGTACTGCAGATTCTGCAAGAAACACACTCTCCACCGCGAAACGAAGTAATCGGGAGGACTGAGCATGGCGAAAAATGAAAAATCCGCAGCCGCGGAGAAAATCGCAGCCGCCGAAAAGGTCAAGGCGAAAAAGCCGAAGTCCGACAAGCCGAATATCTTCGTTCGCGCATGGAAGGCCATCGTCCGCTTTTTCAAGGACCTTCGCGGTGAGACAAAGAAAATCGTCTGGCCCGACGGAAAGACCGTTCTCAAGAGCACGGGCGTCGTTCTGGCGGTCGTCGTTGTGTTCACGGTCGTGATCTGGCTGATCGACCTCGGACTGTCGAAGTCCATCGATCTGGTCAGCGACCTTGCGCGCAACGCGAACGATACGACCGCGGTGAGCGAGATCGCCGACGAGAACACCGTCAGCGAGAACATCGAGATCGCGCCGACCGAAGCCGCGGCGGAAACCGCCGCCGAATAAGAATCGGAGGGAATCGGAATGTCGGTCGACACCAGATGGTACGTGGTCCACACGTATTCGGGCTACGAAAACAAAGTTAAAACCAATATCGAAAAAGTCGTCGAAAACCGCAACATGCACGACGAGATCTTCGAGGTCAAGATCCCC
Source organism: Oscillospiraceae bacterium (assembly GCA_902787275.1). Classification (GTDB taxonomy): domain Bacteria; phylum Bacillota; class Clostridia; order Oscillospirales; family Acutalibacteraceae; genus UBA1425. The sequence continues at coordinate 43,502 of CADAGA010000001.1, forward strand.
ACGGAGACGGTCACCGAGATCGTCGGGGATAAGCGCCGCGAGGTCGAGCGCAAGCTCTTCCCCGGCTACGTCCTCGTCAAGGTCGCCGTGCACATGGACGACGACGATCGGCCTGCCATGAACGACGAGACGTGGCTTGTGATCCGCAACACGCGCGGCGTCACGGGTTTCGTCGGTCCCGAGAACAAGGCGATCCCCCTCACGGAGGAGGAGGTCTACAAGCTCGGCGTCGAAAAGCGCAGCGTCGAGGTCAACTACGCCGTGGGCGATACCGTCAATATCGTGGATGAGATCTTTGACGGCTTCACCGGCACGGTCGAGGAGATCGACGTGGAAAACAATCTTGTCCGCGTTTCGGTTTCCGCTCTGTTCGGCAAGGAGACCAAGGTCGAGCTGGAACTCGATCAGGTCGAGCCGATCGGAGACTGATTTTTCTGAGTTTCACATGAATTGGAGGAAATAAACAATGGCACAGAAAGTCGTTGGCTTAATCAAGCTTCAGATCCCTGCCGGCAAGGCCACTCCGGCCCCGCCCGTAGGTCCCGCCCTTGGCCAGCATGGCGTCAACATCATGGGCTTCACCAAGGAATTCAATGAAAGAACCAAGAATGACATGGGTCTGATCATTCCCGTCGTCATCACGGTTTATGCAGACCGCACATTCTCCTTCATCACGAAGACGCCCCCCGCGGCCGTCCTCATCAAGAAGGCCTGCGGCATCGAAAGCGGTTCCGGCGTCCCGAACAAGACGAAGGTCGCCACGATCACTTCCGAACAGGTTCGCAAGATCGCCGAGCAGAAGATGCCCGACCTCAACGCCGCAAGCGTCGAGGCAGCCATGAGCATGATCGCCGGCACTGCACGCAGCATGGGCGTCGTCGTCGCTGACTGACACGCGCGTGTGTGGGAGGAAACATCCGATTAACCACATCAATGGAGGAAATGAATTATGAAACACGGTAAAAAATATAACGAGAGCGCAAAGCTCGTCGATCGTACCAAGCTTTATGATCCCGACGAAGCCATGGCGACCGTCGTCAAGACCGCCACGGCGAAGTTCGATGAGACCGTCGAAGTGCACGTCCGTCTGGGCGTCGACTCCCGTCACGCTGACCAGCAGGTCAGAGGCGCGGTCATCCTGCCCAACGGCACCGGCAAAAACGTCCGCGTCGCCGTTTTCGCAAAGGGCGACGAAGCGAAGGCAGCCGAGGCTGCCGGCGCCGACATCGTCGGTGCGGAAGATCTGGTCGCCCGCATCCAGGGCGAAGGCTTCATGGATTTCGACGTTGCGATCGCAGCGCCCAACACGATGGGTCTCGTCGGTCGTCTCGGTAAGATCCTCGGCCCGCGCGGCCTGATGCCCAGCCCGAAGGCCGGCACGGTCACGCCCGACGTCGGCAAGGCTGTCACCGAAGCCAAAGCCGGTAAGATCGAGTACCGTCTGGACAAGACGAACATCATCCATTGCCCGATCGGCAAGGCGTCCTTCGGCTCCGAGAAGCTGCAGGAAAACTTTGATGCGCTCCTCGACGCGATCATCAAGGCGAAGCCCGCTGCCGCGAAAGGCCAGTACGTGCGTTCCTGCGTCATCGCGACCACGATGGGCCCCGGCATCCGCATCAACCCGCTGAAGGTCGGCGGCTGATCCCAAAAGCAAAGCATAAGAGAAATCCCCCGCAGCTTTGTGCTGCGGGGGTCTTTTTTTGCCCGTTTATGAATGTGTCATCGTATAGAAGAACGCCACGATACCGAAAAGCGGCGGGAATCTTTCGGCGAGCTTTTCTATTTTCATTTGCGTTTGACAGTCTTCCTTGTTTTCGCTGCCGACGTGCCACTGGTCGGGCGTCGCGTAGCGGATGACCTCTTTGTCGATCGCGCGGACGTCCTCTGCGCTGAATTCCGCGAAATCGATCACGCCGCTTGCGAGGAGATCCTCATAGAGCTTTTCTTTTTCCGCGGCTCGCTTGCGGCTGAAAAAGGAGAATTCGCACTTTCCGGCGCTGGCTTTCCACCATCTCCAGGAAAGCTCCGTTCGCTTGAGGTTCGCAAGCTGTTCGTCCGTTTCGGCGGCGTTCTCCGCCTTTTTCCACAATCCGTCGATGATGCGCGCTTCGATCGCCGTGAACGGCCGCATGCACGCCCAAGAGCCGTAGTAGATCGCCATTTCGCCGTCAAACGAGCCGGAGTGCCGCGTGAACGTGTCGACGATTTTCTTGACGTACTTTCCGCCCGGACCGTAGTAGGCGTCGCAGAATCCGGCGACCTCTTTGTCCAGATCGCAGTACGGGTCCTGCATGCACTTGGAGATCATGTAAGCGCGAAGCTCGCCGAACTCCGTGTCGCAGCGGTTCATGTAATAGTTGCCCTCGACGTACATGCCCTTGACGTTGTTTTCGTAGAAGATCTGCATGTTCTTCTGGATCACGCCGAAGTTCGGGAACACGGTGCAGGTGTGCACGTAGTTGGTCGCGTAGTCCCAGATATACAGCCGGTCGCAGATCTTTGCCCAGTCGGTGAGATCCTTGTAGAACTTGCCGTTGCATTTTTTCGTGTCCAGCGGGTGCGAGAAGCAGCACAGGATCGAACACAGGCGGATGATGACGTTGTCGCGCGGGACGATGCCTTCCGGCGCGGACTGGGAGTAGTAATAGGCGAACGTGTCGATCGCGACGTTGTTGTACCCCTTTTCTTTGACGACGTCGGCGATCTGATTGACGAAGTTGACGACCGTTGCCGACGGTTTGCCGCCGTGTGCGTCCTCAAACGCCTTGCAGTTCTCACACTGGCAGTTCGAGAAGTTGTCGTTCTGCGTAACGGAAACGATCTGCAGCGGCGCGTTCGGATCGTGCTTCTCTTCGAGGATCTTCAGCACGTTTTTCGTGCAGATCGCCAGCACGTCCGGATTCGTCAGACACGGCTGATCGGTCGTCCGTTCGCCGTCGTGCAGCGCGAGATACTCCGGATGCGTGTCCTTGTATTTTTCGGTTTCGCACAGACCGCCGATGGTGTGGCAGAAGCCGCCGAGGTAGTCGACGCTGCCGCCCATCTGCGGCGGGATCGTTCTGCGCGAGCCGTTGGTCAGTCCGTTTGCCATGGAGTACTCCGTGTCGGACGGGCTTTTCCAGTCCGTGTCGGTGCTCTCGAAAAACGGCTCGTACACGATATCCGTGCGCGCGGGTACGGTGATTGTTTCGCTTTTCGGCAGCACGGTGATCGTCGACGTGTAGACTTTTCTGCCGCAGAATTCTTCGAGAAAACGGTACGCGGCGATCTGCAGACCGCGCTGCGCTGTACCGTTTATGTGGACGTTTCCGTTCTTTGCGACGATCCGGTAGCCGTTGTCGGCGACACCGGAAACGTCGCAGTCCGCGGCCGCGCCGACCGCGA
>CADAGA010000001.1:46924-47414 GCA_902787275.1 Oscillospiraceae bacterium
ATCTGCGCGCCGAACACCTCGCCGAGACAGTCCCGCAGCTTTTCCGCCGCGAAGGATTCCGCTGCCGTCGGGTTTTCCGGCAGGAGGATCTGCCACGTTTTGTCGATGACGAGATCGTCCGCCGCAGAAGCGAACGAAACCGTGCCGAGGAGCAGGAGAACGGAAAGGGCGGCAGCAAGGAATCGTTTCATTTTTTCAGCCTCCGTTTGGTGCATTGGTTTTTTAAGGCGGTTTTGCTTTTCTTTTTATCACTATACCACATAAAACCGAAATGTGCAATTCAGAAAGAAAGATACGTCGGGGGCTTCCCTCCGCCGACACGTTCAGCCGCGGTCAGATCCGGAAGGCGCGGACGTTATAACGGAAACGCGACAGCTTCGGCATACAGCTTCTTGAGGGTTGCAACAAAACCTGACAGGGGCTTTCGGACGTCCTCCTTGTGTGTGCACAGAACGCACGAGAAGCGCTCCGGACAGTCGAACGGGATCCA
>CADAGA010000002.1 GCA_902787275.1 Oscillospiraceae bacterium
AATATTTCCGTCAGCGTGCGCACGGCGTCGGCGTCGGTGAACGAGCCGATCGTCCGCGCGATCCCGCTGTTGCGAACGAATCTCGGGCGCAGGGACTCGATCTGCGCATGGGTCAATGTTACGTCGCAGGGCGGCGTTGCGCGCCTGAGCAGGTCGATCCAGCTCTGCACGCCGCAGCCGGTCTGCGAAACGAACGCGGCGGTCTCCTGCGGCGCGGCAGATGCGGTATGATGCAAAAACGCCGGCAAAAACACGGCGCATGCCGTTCCGTGGGGAACGGAGAACTGCTCGGTCAGGAAATATCCCATCGCGTGCGGGAAAGCCGTTCCGGTCACGCTGATGGCATAGCCGCCGTAGATGGACGCAAGATAGAGCTGCTCGCGTTCGCCGTCGGTCAGCGCGTCGAGACGGTCGAGCAGTTTCGAGAGCGTCGCGGCTCCGCGGCAGGCGAACAGGCGCGAGATCTGCGTGGCGCCGCGGTTGAAGAAGCTCTCGATGCAGTGCGCCGCGGCGTCCACCGCGCAGGAGCGCATGAACGTCGGGTCGAGCGACGCGAGATACCGCGCGTCGCCCAGCGACAGCGCGGGGTAAAGACGGTCGCTGCGAATGCTGCGCTTGCGGCCGTTCTTGTCGGTCAGCACGGAAACGGGCGTCACTTCGCTGCCGGTGCCTGCCGTCGTTCCGATGCAGACCGTCGGCAGCGGGGCGTGCGGCCACGCGTAGGCATACAGCGCGTCCTCGTCGAGACCCGGGTTCGCCGCGAAAATGGCGGCCGCTTTTGCCGCGTCCAGCACGGAGCCGCCGCCGATCCCGACGATGAAGTCCGCGTGCATGCTGGAAGCGAGCGCGCCGGCTTCCCGGCAGGCGTCGACCGTCGGGTTCTGACGGATGCGGTCATAGATGCGGCATTCGATCTGCATATCGTTCAGTACGGCGAGAAGATCGTCCAGCGCGCCGCTCTTTTTTGCGGAGGCGGCGCCGGTCAGAACGAGACACCGTTTGCCGCGTGCGGCGATCGCCTCACCGGACGCGGACACGATATTCGCGCCGATCCGCAGATCGGTCGGTACGTAAAAGCGCATTTTTGTTTTCCTCTCAGTAGTTTCGTTTCAAATCGTCTTCCGTCACGTCTTCGGCGCGCTGCATGAGCTGTTTGATGTTGTCATTTCCGGTAAACAGCCGCTTTATCCCGCGCACGATCCAGAAGACCGGCAGCAGGAACGGCAGACGCTGCAGGACGGGGAATACGTCCCGCATGACGGACAGCGGCGGGAACAGAAGCGTCAGCAGATACAAAAGGCGTTTGCTGTGTACGTTTTTGCCTGGCATCTGCTGCACGGCGGCGCGCATAGCGTTGTCCGCGGCACGTTCCGGCGTTCCGAAGACGCCGCAGAACAGCATTTTTTCGGAGAACGCCGTCAGCGCGTCGTCTGTCGGTTCGTCATGGAACCAGACGCCGCACAGCGCGCGTATCTGCCGCTCAAAATCAAGATAACCGCTTTTTTCAAGCTGCGCGTCAACGGCTGCACGATCCATCGCGTCGCCGTATGCGCGCAGATAAACCTCCGTGTCGCACACGTACCGCACGCCCGTGCCGCCGCCGGTGAAGTGCTTGTAAAAATGCGCGATCATGTAGAGATAAAAATCCTCCGGCGTCATCGTGAACGCGTGCGCGCTGGTTTCCTGCGGCACGACGCGCTCCCAGATGCGGTCGTAATAATCCGTTTTGTCGCGCACGATCCGCTTGTGCATTTCGATGTTCATGATCGGTTTCTTGAAATAGACCTCGGGATTGCCGCCGAGCTCCTGCGGCACGTAATCCAGCGCCTCGAGCACGCGCCGCACGTCGGCGGACTGCTCGGGCTTGAACAGGATATCCAGATCGCACATGTACCGCATCGCGGGATTCGGGTACAGATCCTGCAGCACCCATCCCTTCAGCGGAACGCAGTCGATACCGTTGACGTCGAACGCGTTGAAGATCTTCATGCCCTCATTGCGGCGGACGATCTGCGCGCTGATCTCTTTTTTATACGCGGTCAGAAAACGCGCGCGCACTTCCTGCGGCACGTCCGGCACGTTCATGAGCGCTGCGCAGACCATGGCTTCGACCTTTTGCTGCACCGAAAGCGCAAAGAGGTTGTCCCAGTCCGTGTCCGCGCGCACGGCAGGCGTTTCGCCGCCGAGCGCCGCACGCAGCAGAGAAACCAGCAGCAGCGCTTCTCTTTTCTTGTATTCCATCTCTTGCACCTGCCTTATGCTTTACCGCATATGTACGTCCATCTGAGGATACGGGATGCTGATGCCGTTCTGATCAAACGCGCGTTTGACGTTTTCGTTCATGCGGAAATACACGTCCCAGTACTTTTCCGTCTTGCAGAAGACGCGGCAGCAGAACACCAGAGCGCTGTCGCTTTGCGCCTGCAGCAGCGCGACGGGCGCCGGCTCGCGCCGCACGTCCGGATCGTCTGCCGCCACGCGCAGGATCGTCTCCCGGACGAGGTCGAGATCGCTGTCGTAGCTGACTGAAAACTGAAGGTCTACGCGCCGGGTGTTCATGGCGGAATTGTTGATAAGCGCGTCGTTGGAGACCATGCTGTTAGGGATCGTGATCTGCCGGTTGTCGAGCGTGATCATTTTCGTATAGAACAGGTTGATGCTCTTGACCGTGCCCTCGTAGGAGCTGAAGCAGATATAGTCGCCGACGCTGAAGGGCTTGAACACCAGAATGACGAACCCGCCCGCAATGTTGGACAGTCCGCCCTGCAGGGCGAGACCGATCGTCAGTCCGGCGGACGTCACGAGCGCGACCATCGAGGACATCGGCACGCCCATGACCGCTGCCGCCGAAACGATCAGCAGAACCTTGAGCGAGATGGAAATGACGCTCTGCAAAAACGAACGCACGGTGGGATCGAGCCGGCTGTACAGCTTGGATTTTTTGTACCCTTTCACGATCCAGCCGACCAGCTTGAAGCCGATGATCAGCAGCAGCAGCGCCGCGACGAGCCGCATGCCGTAGGACGTGGCGAAATCGAACACTTTATCCTTGAGCCGATCGAGAAAGCCCGGCACGTCCTCCAGTTTGACCGTCGCCGGATCCGGGAGCTGAAACAGTCCCTGCGTAGTTTCTTCCATATCAGTTATCCTTTCCGAAAACACGTTTTCCTATACAATATGCGGGGAAATAAAGGTGCAGCTGCACGCATCTGAACAGCAGCCAGTCGAGCGATTTGGACCGGTGCGCGTTCAGATCGAACCAGCGGAACATTTCCCGGAAGATCGGTGCACGGACCGCCGCGCGGAATTCCCGGTACCGCTTGTCCGGCTTGCGAAAGAGATTGTTAAAGATCAGACGCGAAATGTGCCGGTAGGTGTACTCGGCGAGCGACGCCATCATCTGCGGCATGCTGTCGGCGAGATACGCCTGCGACAGTGTCTTTTTGATCTCGTACTGCAGCAGCATCGACGGCGTCATGTGCGGCGTGTATTTTTTGCTGCGGATGAGGCTCGTCGGCACGTAGCGGTAAAAGTAGAGGCAGTCGGGGATTGCCGCAACGCCGTCGGCGCGCAGCAGACACTCCATGCAGAACGTCGCGTCCTCACAGATGCGCAGCTTCTCTTCAAAGAGGATCCCTTTTTCACGGAACAGCGACGCGGCGTACAGCCGGCGCCAGACGTACGTCAGCGAGCCGTCATGCACGAGCCGCGGCATCTCTTCCCGGATCTGTTCCGGTGTCAGACGCGTGCAGAGCGGGAACGCGGGAACGGTGTGCCTGCCCTGCCTGCCGTCGTCCGCGAACGAGCGGCACCCGCACGTCACGAGTTCGCACGAGAGCGTTTCGGCGGTGCTGTACAGCTTTTCGTACATTTGCGGCCCGATCAGATCGTCCGCGTCGACGAAGCCGATGTAATCGCCGCACGCGGCACGGATGCCGGTGTTGCGCGCGCCGGCAAGCCCGCGGTTCTCCTGATGGATGACGCGGATGCGCGCGTCCGCCTGCGCGAGTTCGTCCGCCAGTTCGCCGGCGCCGTCGGTGGAGCCGTCGTCCACGAGGATGATCTCGATCTCCTGCAGCGTCTGCGCCTGTACGGAGCGTACGCAGGCAGGCAAATATTGGATGCCGTTCAAGAAGGGAATCACTACGCTGACCTTACAGCCCATCGCCCGTACCTCCCGTAAAATACGTTGCGGCAGCCTTTCTCGCCTGTTCCATCTGCCGCGAACGCGGTATGCGGAACACCCTGCCGTCTTTTTCAAATTTTGCGCCGGTCTGCTTGAACGTGAACGCCACGCCGGCCGCGGTGCACTGGCGATAAAGATCGCACACCCATTCCCAGCGGCACACGCGTGCCTCGGGTCCGCTTTCTCCGCCGACGATCACGCGCGCGATGCCGCCGTCGAGATACGGCGAGAGATCGACGCGGGTGAGAAGCGGCTCGCAGCAGACCTGCTTGCGTGCCGCGGGGACCGAAAGAAGGATCGGCATGCGGATGCGGCACTGTTTTTCGTTTTCGACCGTACACGTGATCGTGACGTTGGGATAGCCGTCGCCCCAGTCCGGCGGAACGCAGTCCGCGAAACGGGCGATGCGCTTGGTGATGATGACGAACCGCAGATCCTCCCGCTGCCGGATCATGCGCCACGCTTCGGCGCGGAACGCGTCCGCGCGTTCAAGAAAGAAGTCGGACGTCATGCAGGCGTAGACCGTCTCGCCCGGCGGGAGGACGAACGAACCGTCGCGCTTTCTGCGCACGGGCAAATCGAAGTCGCGGTTGCGGCGCACCTCGGACGCGTCTCTGCCGACGGATTCGTCGCGCCGGTAGACGTAGCAGTGCGCGCAGCCTTCGGAATATTTTTCACACCCGTGCCACGGGTTCCAGATCGTACTCATAAGACGCGGAACGGCATCGGCAGCAGACGCAGCACGACCGGACCGATCAGATCGTCTTCTGAAACGCAGCCGATCTCCCGATAACGGCTGTCGACCGAGTTGGTGCGGTTGTCGCCCAGCAGGAACACGCACCCCTCGGGCACCGTCAGCGGAAACTGCACGTCCCCGCCGCGGATCGTTTTGTCCGAAAGGTACGCCTCGTCCAGCGCTTCGCCGTTCACGAAAACCGTCCCGGTTTCAAAGTCGATATCCACGGTCTCGCCGCCGAACGCGATCAGCCGCTTGATAAGACGCGCGTGATGCGCATTGTTCGTATTGGTCAGCACGATGTCGCCGCGCTGCGGTTTGGCGGGGCGGCACGCCGCGATCCATTCGCCGCTCTCGAGCGCGGGCATCATGGATTCGCCGTCCACGAAGATCACCCGAAACGTCGCGCCGAACAGAACGCAGAGAGCGATGAAGATCAGCGCCAGTTTCAGCAGTCCGGACATGCAGCCCTTGATATGATTACGCATGGTTTACCTCTCGATCAGCAGCCGGCGCACGGCAAGCTCGTTTTGCTCCGCGCTTCGCGTGCCCAGCCCCAGAAACGTTCCCTGCGGGTCGTAGACGCGGTACAGCCCGTCGGCGTCGGCACCCCGCACGCGCGCAAGGTCGAGCGCGCCGCCGTTTCGGAAGCGCACGCTTTGCTTTTCGGTCACGGTCACGGCGGGATAGTCCGCCAGAACGGCGTCCACGGGCAGCACGCAGGCGGACAGCTCCTGCGGCGACAGGGCGCGCAGGCCGTCGAGCGTATGCGCGTCCTTCACGGACAGACCGTTCGCTTCGGTGCGCCGCAGCGCCGTCAGCACCGCGCCGCAGCCGAGCGCCTCGCCGAGATCGGAAACGAGCGAACGGATATACGTTCCTGCGCTGCACTGCACGTCGATCGTGTAGGCGCCCTTCACGTCGTCGGTCTGCGTCAGCTCCAGCCGGTAGATCTCGACCTCGCGCGCGCTGCGCTCGACCTCGATCCCCTGACGCGCCAGCGCATACAGCCGCACGCCGTTTTGGCTGAGGGCGGAGTACATGGGCGGGATCTGCGTGATGCGTCCGCGAAACGCCGCGAGCGCACGCTCCACGTCCGATGCGTTCACCGCGACGTACCGCTGCCGCACGACGCGGCCGGTGATGTCCAGCGTGTCCGTTTCCGCGCCCAGCAGAAACGTCGCGCGGTATGCCTTGTCATGCGAGGGGAGCAGATCGGCGAACTTCGTCGCACCGCCCAGAAGTACGGGCAGCAGACCGGACGCCATCGGATCGAGCGTGCCGGTATGACCGATCTTTTTTTCGCCGCAGACGCGCCGCAGCTGCGCGGCAGCCCAGAATGAGGTGATCCCCTCGGGCTTGTCCAGCAGTATCACGCCCGTCATACTTTCCCTCCGCAATTTTTTCACATTATAGCACACCCGCAAGTAAAATGCAATTTATTCAACTTGTCCGGTTTGTAAAAAAATCGTGAAAAAAACGCTTGACAAACCAAGGCATTCATTCTATAATTAAAGTTAGGGTATCAGTTGTGTTTTTTGTGAGGTGGCAAGGTGTACGACAAACAAGAGACCGTTTGCCTGCGTGCCGCCAGAGCGGGAGACGACGCCGCAATGGCGTTCTTGATCTCGGATCACCTTCCGTTTATCCGCCAGAAGGCTGCTTCTGCGGCATCTGTGTGCGGGATCGATGCGGAGGATCTGGCGCAGGAAGGACTGATCGGTCTTTTAAATGCCGTGCGCTCTTTTGATTTTTACGGCACAGCCGCTTTCCGCACGTTTGCGCGCACCTGCATCGTCAACAGCATCCGCAGCGCTATGCGCCGCACGTCCCGTCCGGGCGCCGTGCCCGCGCGTGCCGTGCTGCCGATCGACAGCGCGGACGAGCTGTCCGGTGCGGCAGACCCGCAGGACATCGTCGTCGGCAGGGAAGAGGCTGCGCGTCTGCTCTCTTACGTGGACAAGCATCTGTCTCCCCGCGAGCAGCAGGTTCTGCGGCTGTACCTTTCGGGCGACAGCTACGCCGTCGTCGCCGAAAAGCTCGGCCTTTCCGACAGCAAGGCGGTGGACAACGCCCTGCAGCGCATCCGGAAAAAACTGAAGTCCTTCAGTTGATTCATACATATGCCCCAAGTAGCTTAAAGTAGAGCGTAGGGATTTTCTAAGGTGGCGGTGCGATTCCGCCCGCGGGCAAAAATCTATGTCAAGCGAGGTAACAACATGTACGAAGACAAAACACTCACCTGTAAGGAATGCGGCGCAGAGTTCGTATTCACGGCCGGCGAGCAGGAGTTCTATGCAGAAAAGGGTTTCGTGAATGAGCCCCAGCGCTGCAAGGCCTGCCGCGATGCGAGAAAGAACGGCACGCGTGAACGCGAGATGTTCGAAGCGACCTGCGAGAGATGCGGCGGCATCGCCAGAGTTCCTTTCAAGCCGCGCGAGGATCGTCCCGTGTACTGCAGCGAGTGCTTCGCCAAAATGAAGGAAGAGGCATAAGTAAGACTTTTATTTGCACGCGAATAATGGAATGACTTTATGCGAGTCAGCGTCCGGAACCGGTTCGGCTCCGGACGCTTTCTTTTTTTCGTCTTGCTTTTTGGCGGATAATATGAAATAATGAAAACAGCAAACAGGAAGGGACGTGCCATGATGCGAAACGTGCTGCGTGCGTGTATTTCGATCCTTCTGAGCGTCGAGCTGCTGTTCGGCGCAGCGTTCACCGGCGCGCCGGTGCGCACCGCGCTTGCGGACGTGCCGGCGGGAGACTGCGGGAAATACGTCAATGCGTTCGTCGGAACGGGCGGCATACCGTGGATGTGCGGGATGCTCAGTCCGGCAGCCTGCGCGCCGTTCGGCTGTGTGCGGCTCGGGCCGGACACCTGCGCCGCGGGCGGGATCGCCGCGCTGAAAACGAACACCTCCGGCTACTATTACGAACACCGCCATATTCTCGGCTTCAGCTTCGGCCGACTGTCCGGAACCGGCGCGCGGGACTACGGCATGTTCCGTGTCACGCCTGCGGCGGGACGGCGATCAAAACCGTCCGCGCCCGCGTTTTCTCACGCGCAGGAGACGGCGTCGCCCGGGTATTACGCCGTGTATCTGCCTGCGGCGGGCGCGCTGTGCGAGATGACGGCGACGGCACACACGGGCGTGCAGCGCTTCACGTTCCGCACGGGCAAAGACGCGTCGCTGTATCTGGACGCCGCGTCGACGCTGTCCGGATGCCATACGGAAAACGCCGTGGTCACGGCCGACGCGCAGACACGGACGCTCACCGCCGAAACGACGCTGTTCGGCGTATTCACCGGACGGTTCGGCGGCATGACGGCGTATCTTTACGCCGAATGGGACGCGGACGTGCGATCCGTTGAGAAAACGGACGCGGGCGTATGGCTTCGGTTCGGCAATATGAAAGACCGCAGCGTGACGCTGCGCGCGGGGATCAGCTTCGTCAGCGCGGAGAATGCGAAGGAAAACCTCTACAGTGAAGCCGGCGCTCTGTCTTTTGACGAGATCCGCGCGCAAACGGCCGACGCATGGGAAATGCGTCTGTCCGCGGTGCGGCTCGATGCGGATGAGAACGTGAAAACGGTGTTTTATACTGCGCTGTACCATACGATGGTCATGCCCACGGATTTCACGGACGCAGACGGTTCCTATCTCGGCTTTGACGACAAGGTGCATGAAGCGGAAGGCTTTACGTACCGCACGGATATGTCGCTGTGGGACACCGTGCGCAACGTCCATTCTCTCTATACGCTCATCGCGCCCGACGTGCAGAAGGACTGCGTCGAGAGTCTGCTGTGCATGGCCGACCAGGGCAGCGTGCTGCCGCGCTGGCCGATGGGAAACGGCTACAGCGGCTCGATGTTCGGCAATCCCGCCAACGTCCTCTTCGCGGAGAGCTATCTAAAAGGCATTCCGTTTGACGTGCGGAAGGCGTACGACGCGATGAAAACGTCCTCCGACGGCAGGCACGAGGGTGTTGCGGACCGCGACGGCGCGGCGGAGTATAACGCCTACGGCTATCTGCCGGACGACCTCGGCTATGACGATTCCGTGTCCAAAACGCTGGAGTATTCGTGGGAGGACGCGGCGCTCGCGCTGCTTGCCGATGCGCTGGAGCTTTCGGACGACGCGGCGTACTATGCCGACCGCGCGCAGAATTACCGCAATCTCTGGGACGATGGAACGAAGTATTTCCGCCCGAAAAACAGCGACGGGAGCTGGGGCGCGCTGCGTCCGCGGCTGATCTCCTTCATCGACGATATTTTCGGCACGGATATCGTGCGCGCTTACTGCGAAGGCAGCGCACGCCAATGGCGCTGGGGAACGACGCAGGATCCGGACGCGCTCGTCACGCTGTTCGGATCAAAGGATTATTTCGCGCGGGAGCTGGATCGATTCATGCGTGACGCGGCGCCTGTGCGCGGAGCGATCGACCCCGGATCGGGTTTCTGGATCGGCAACCAGCACGACATCCACGCGCCGTATCTGTTCAACCACGCCGACCGCGCGGATCTGACGCAGAAGTGGGTGCGATGGGCGCTGGACAAGCGCTTCAGCGCGGACGCGGACGGCCTCGACGGCAACGACGACGGCGGCACGCTCAGCGCGTGGTACGTCTTTTCGGCGATGGGCTTTTACCCGATTGCGGGCAGCGACCGCTATTGGATCGGCTCGCCCTGCGTCGACGGCGCAGAGCTGACGCTGCCCGGCGGCAGGACGCTCACCGTTTCCGTGCAAAATCAGGGCAAAAAGAACGTGTACGTCTGTGCTGTTACGTTCAACGGTGAAGCGCTGACCGCGCCGTTCCTGACGCACAATCAGCTCGCGAACGGCGGCGAACTGGTCTTTACCATGACGGATAACGCGCGCGCATGCGCGTTCTGAAGGAGAATATGATGAAGCGGTTTCTGGGAGGAGTCCTTGCGCTTTTGCAGGTGATCCTGTGTTCGATCGGCTTTCTGCCCGTCGACCAAAACGTAAATTACGGCGGCACGCCCTACGAACCGCCGCAGATCACGACGCCGATGACGATCGTGCAGGACGGCAGATCGGATTTCGCGGTCGTGATCCCGGACGGTGCGGACGCGGCTGTGCGCACGGCGGCGGACGAGCTGCAGACGTATATCCGCCGCATCAGCGGCGCGCAGCTTCCCTGTGTAACGCAGACGGCGTATACGCCGGGTATGCCCGCGATCGTGCTGGACGATCGGGAACCGGCGCTGCGCGCGGACGGTTTCCGCATCCGCAGCGACGGGACGACCCTTCGCATCAGCGGCGCGGACAGCCGCGGCGCGCTTTACGGCGCATACACGTTTTTGGAGGAATACCTCGGCGTGCGGTGGTTTACGCCGACGCTCGAGGTCGTGCCCGAAAAGGGCGATATCGTGATCGACGCGGCGATCGACCGCACCGTCGAGCCGTCCTTTTCGGTGCGCCGCAACGACTGCGCCGGCACGAACGACGCGTACCGCGCGCGCTCGAAGATGAACGTTTCCTTCTGGCAGGAAGCGGCGGACTACGGCGGTGCGCTGACCTACGTCTGGTGGGACGTGACGCTCGACCGGCTCGTGCCGGATACGCTGTTTGCGGAGCATCCCGAATACTTCGCGCAGATGCCGGACGGCACGCGCTCGACGGATCACGTCTGTCTGTCAGATCCGGACGTGCTGCGCATCTCTGTCGAGAATGCGCGTGAGGCGATCCGCACCTGTCCGCGCAGTGCGAAGCACTTCCACGTCGGGCAGAAGGACAACACCAACTATTGCCGCTGTGATGCGTGCGAGGCGCTGTACGCAAAATACGGCAGCGTTTCGGCGCCGACGATCCTGTTCACCAACGCGCTCGCCGACGCGCTGGACGAGGAATTCCCCGACTTCACGTTTACGTTCTACGCCTACGGCGAGACCGACCGGCCGCCGCAGGATCTGTCGCTGCGCTGTCGGGAGAACGTCGCGCCGGTGCTGTGCGGACTGCACCGTGCGTGCCGCAGCCACCGCCTGACGGAATGCGGCGCGCAGGACGGACACGAGACGTTCGACAACCTCTTCTGCGAACAGCCGTGCACGATCGCGGAGGATTTCGCAAATTGGGTCAAGGTCGCGGACACGACGTATATTTACGACTACACGATCAATTTTCTCAACACCGCGCAGTTTTTCTCGAATCTGGAAACGATGCAGTCCACGATGGAGTATATGTATGACCTGGGAATCACGGGCTATATCTACAACTGCGGCGACGGGCACGAGGCGGCGTTCAACGAGCTGCGCAACTATCTGCTTTGCAAGCTCCAGTGGGACGTGCACGCCGACGTGAGCTATCACATGAACGACTTTCTGCGCGCGTATTATGGTGAAAAAGCCGCGCCGTATATCCGCGAGATCCTGGATATCCAGACTTCGCAGATCCGCGCCACGGCACACGCCTTCGACTTCGACTGGCACTACCAGTCCGGATTCTATCCGCCTGCGACCGTCCGCAGGCTCGACGCGCTGTGGGATAAAGCGCTGCGGGCGGCGGACGAGCCCGACGAGCGCTTCCGCGTGGAAAAAGCGAACCTCAGCTGGGAGTATTACAAGGCGAACCTGTTCATCGGCAAATACACCGTGCTCAATCCCCTGCGGCATAAGGAGAACGAAGCGCTTTACGACGCGTTCCGCGCGCACGGGATCGGCCGCGTGTCCTCGTTTGCGGTCATTCCGGAAAAGAGCGAAGTCGATTTTCTGAAGCGTCCGTTTACGTGGGGATAGTAATCAGGAAAAGAGAGAGGGAATGATGATGCAAAAACTGTTTGTTCGTGTTCTGGCCTTTTTTGTGTCCGCCGTGCTGTCATTCATGGGGACGCAAAACCACGTGAAGGACGCCGGACTTCCCTTCGGGCCCGAGGATGAAACCGGTATTCTGCTGAACGCCGCAGTCGTCAGCGACACGCACACGAACGGCTGGACGCCGCACGCGCACAACGTCAAGCTGATGAAGCTGCTTTGCGGCGTCTCCAAGAGCGAAACACCGCTCGACGCGCTCGTGATCCCGGGCGATCTGACGGAAACGGCGCGGACGCACGAGTACGCGATCCTCAGCGAGCTGCTGGGACGGTACGCGAAGGCGCAGGTCATTCTGCCGGCAACGGGCAACCACGACGTTCGCGGGTTGATGGGCGTCGTCGACTACGAAAAGAATATGCGGAACTATTATGCGTTCTGCGGCACGGTCGGCGTGCAGACCGACAAGCCGTATTGGTCGCAGACGGTCAGCGGCTACACCTTTATCGTGCTCGGCTCCGACGCGGAGGTCAAGGACAGCGCATACGTTTCGCCTGCGCAGATGCGCTGGCTCGACCATACGCTGCGCGAGGCCGAGGAGGCTGCGCGTCCCGTGTTCATCATCTGCCACCAGCCGCTTGCGCACACGAACAACGTGGACAAATCCTGGCCGGGCGCCGGTACGCTCGGCGAGCAGTCGGATGCGGTGGAAGCGATTCTCAAAAGGCATGCCGATGCAGGACTGCCGATCGTCTGGATCAGCGGACATCTGCACGACGATTTCAGCGCGTATTCGTTTGAGACCCCGCATGAAAACCTCTACTGCCTGAATCTGCCGTCTGCGCAGTACAACGACGGGGGCAGGGGCGTGATGCTCGAGGCTTACGCCGACCGCGTCCTTTTCCGTACGCGCGACTTTATTTCCGGCGAATGGCTGGGAGACACGTATATCGTCCTGGTGGAGAGGTAAATCGGGATTTGGCGAGATGGTATAGCAGTATATGGCAAGTGACAAATTCCTGAAATGCAGCAGATAACGGAGAAAGGAGAAGCCGATGATTACAGATTCGTTTGATGATAAATCCCCTGCCAAGATCAATATAAAGAAAAACGAGAACGCCGTTCAGGTTGATGCGGTCATTTACACATTTTCTGAGGAAATTGAAAAATATGTGATCGCTCACTATGACTGCGAGAAAGTCGGAGAATACGCAATGGCGTGCGGAGCAACTTCAGTATATCTGCTCAGGCACCACGGGAAGAGAATCGGGTTTTTCAAAACCTGGGTAGGAGCGCCTGCCTGTATCGGCCCGATTGAAGAATTGTCAACTGTCCTGAATACGAAAAAGATCATCCACTATGGCGGAGCAGGATGCCTTGACAAGGAATTTGCCAGAGGCAAGATCATGATTCCGACAGAAGCCTACAGAGATGAAGGAACCTCCTATCATTATGCGCTTGCATCTGACTATATCCGGATCAAAAACCATGATATCGTAAAAGCTTTCATGGAAGAAAACCGGATCCCATATGTTTTGGGTAAAACCTGGACTACAGACGCTTTCTATCGGGAAACCGTCAATAACTTCGAAAAGCACAAGGCGGACGGCTGCATTTCGGTTGAAATGGAAGGTTCTGCTGTTCAGGCAGTCTGTGATTTCCGCGGGCTGGAAGTGTACATGTTCTTTACAAGCGGAGATCTGCTGGATGCACCAGAATGGACTGACAGAAAAAAGAAAGGGCAAATCGAACACACGCAACATGATCCGGGACATTTTGACATAGCACTTGCGCTCGCCGAATATGTGGTTGATCTATAGCAGCAACTTCCGCTTTATACAGCAAAACGCCGCCGAAGGGTTCTCCTTCGGCGGCATCGCTTTTATCGGGTCACATTTCCTCCGGCGCGTCGAAACCGAGCAGGGAAATGGAGGCTTCCAGAACGCGCTTTGCCAGCGCGATCAGTGCAATATAGCCCTCTTTCAGGGACGTGTCCGGTTCGGAAAGGATCTTCGTTTCGTGGTAAAACTTGTTTGCCGCGCCTGCCAGCTCGTAGACGTATGCACAGATCAGATTGGGCGCAGAGGACGTCAGCGCGAATTCCACACAGGACGAAAAGCGGCTGATCGAAAGCATCAGATCTCTCGCGTATGCGTTGGCGGCGTTTTGTATCGGCAAATGCTCGTACGCGCCGTATTTCCGCAGGATCGACTTGATGCGCACGATCGTGTACAGGATATACGGTCCGGTATTGCCTTCAAAAGCGGAAAAGCGGTCTATGTCAAAAATATAATCCTTTGCGGGGCTGTTGGACAGATCGCCGTATTTCAGCGCTGCGAGCGCGATCTGTGCGGTGGTGCTTTCCACCTTATCCGCGGCGATCTGATTTTCAATCACTTTTCCGCGCACAACGTCTTTGATTTCGGCGATCAGATGCGCCAGCCGCATGACGCCGCCCTCACGCGTTTTGAACGGCTTGCCGTCCTCGCCGTTCATGGTGCCGAACCCGACGTGCTCCAGCGCTGTATCGGGACGGACGAGCGCACATTTGCGCGCTGCGCGGAAAACCTGCTCGAAATGCAGAGACTGCCGCTTGTCCGTCACGTACAGGATCTTGTCCGGATTCCAGTCCTGCATGCGCTGCACGATGGTCGCCAGGTCGGTCGTCGCGTAGATCGCGGAACCGTCGGACTTGAGCAGAATGCAGGGCGGGATCTCTTTTTTATCCGTTTCCTCGGCAACCGGGATGACCCATGCGCCATCGCTCAGGACGGCCATCCCTTTAGCTTTGATCTCTTTCACCATGTCCGGGATGTATTTGTCTGCGTCGCTTTCGCCGAGCCACTGCTCGAAGTGCACGTCCAGATCGTTGTAATTCTTCCTGAGATCTGCCACGGAGACGCGCATGATGTGTTCCCAGATCGCGCGGTATCCTCTGCGCCCCTTCTGCAATTCAGCCGTCGCGATATGCGCCTGCGCCGCAAAGTCGTCGTCCTGCTTGGCTTTGCCGGATGCGTACGGATAGATCTCTTCCAGATCGCTGAGCGTAAACGGCGGATCGGCGGGGTATTCCCCGGCGTAATCGGGGTCAAAGTAGCAAAGATCCGGCTGGCGCTCCTTCAGCGCGGTAATGATCAATCCCATCTGCAGTCCCCAGTCGCCGAGATGGACGTCGCCGATCGCGTCGTAGCCGAGGAATCGGTAGATCCGTTTGAGGGATTCGCCGATAATGGCAGCGCGCAGATGTCCGATATGCAGCGGCTTTGCAACGTTTGCGCCGCCGTAATCCACGACGACGGTTTTGCCGTTGCCGATTTTTTTTACGCCGAAATCGGGCGTCGTGCGCATCTTTTCCAGATACGCCGTCAGGAAACCGTCCGACAGGTTCAGGTTGATAAAGCCGGGCATCACGATATCGACCGACGAAAAGTCGGAAGCGTCCAGCTTTTCGAGCACCGCTTTCGCAATAACGATCGGCGCGCATCTGTACTGCTTTGCGGCGGCCAGCGCGCCGTTGCACTGGTATTCGCACAAATCCGGACGGTCGGAGACCGTGACGACGCCCAGCCGCGCGTCATAGCCTGCATCGGCAAAGGCCTGCTGCATTTTGTCGGTCAGAATGTCTATGATTTTTTTCATATGCGTTTTCTCCTCATGAAACATCCCAAGTCAGAAGCGATTCGCCTCTGCGTGAAAAGAGCGTATTACAGGATTGCTCGTCGAAGCGCGGACAGAGCAGAGGTGCGGTATTGCGCGTCCCGCTGTACCTTTTAACACTGCGGAGCGTGAGAATCCACTTCCTTAAAGAATAAGCTCAGTTCGTTTTCCGTGCTGTTGGCGGAATTGAAATCGAGCGTGTAGCGGAACGCCAGCGCGCCGCATGCCTGGTCGGACATGACGCGCGACGTGATCTGCTTGGCGTAAACGCCGAGGATGAATCCGCCGAAGGGCGTGTCGTAGTGGCAGTTATGGCGCTTGTGCACCTCAAGGATGAGTTCCGCCGTTGAGGGGCCGGTGCGCACCAGAGTCACGCGCCGCTCGCCCTCGACGTGCACCGTCGTCACGCAGTCCCGGAGGGATTCATCCTGCTCGGTGTAGACGATGCGGTAATCGTCCGCCGTGCCCTCAAAGGTGCCGGTCGTGATCAGCGCGGAGGCGTTCTCCTCGCCGTCCTGCACGTGCCGGTCCTGTATCGTCAACAGTATTTCGCGTTTACGCATTGTATCCCCACTTTTCCATAGCGAGCGTCAGCAGCCGATCGACGATCCCGCCGAACGTCCATCCCGCTGCGACGAGCATCTTGGCGTACATGCTGATGGAGGTGAACCCGGGAATGGTGTTGATCTCGTTGAACAGCACCTTGCCGTCGCTGTTTCTGCGGAAGAAATCCACACGGGAGAGTCCCGAGCAGCCAAGCGCGCGGTAAATGCGGCAGGCGTCCTGCTGCACGGTGCGGAACGTTTCGTCGTCCACGCGCGCCGGAATGTGCAGCTCGCTTTCCGCGGCGACGTATTTCGCCTCGTAATCGTAAAAATCGTTGCACGGTGTGATCTCGCCCACCATCGGCGCTTCGGGCGTTTCGTTGCCGATCACGGCGCATTCCAGCTCGATGCCGTCGATGCCCTCTTCGAGCACGACTTTCCGGTCCTCGGCGAACGCCGTCTGCAGCGCGTCGTCGAGCGCCTGCGGCGCGCAGACCTTCGTCACGCCGACGGACGAGCCTGCGTTTGCGGGCTTGACGAACAGCGGAAAGCCGAGATAGTCCGCGCACTTTTTGCGGAAGCTCTGCGCATCCTGCGCATACTCCGTGCGCGTGACGCCGAGCCATTTCGCCTGCGGCACGCCGATGTGGTCGGCGATCGTGTTGGAGACCGCTTTGTCCATGCTCATGGCGGAGGACAGCGCGTCACAGCCGACGAACGGGATGCCCGCAAGCTGCAAAAAGCCCTGCATGGTGCCGTCCTCGCCGTTTTTGCCGTGCAGCACGGGGAACACGACGTCCACGCGCACGTGCCGCACGCCGTCCGGCGCGCAGACCGTCAGTCCGTGCACGCCGCGGTCGGGCGAGAGCGCCGCCGGCGTCAGATTGGCGGTGTCGCCGAGCCACGAGCCGTCCGCGATCTTATCCGTCCCGCCCGTGTATAAAAACCATTTGCCGTCCTTCGTGATGCCGACCGTCGAGACCGTCCAGCGCGATCTGTCGATGTGGTCGGTCACGGCCGCCGCCGAACGCAGCGAGACCTCGTGTTCCGAAGATACGCCGCCGAACAATACCAAAACGTGTTTCATGTTTTCGCCTCACCAATTGATTTACAACGATATAGTGTACCATAGCAGAACGCTATCGTCAAGAAAATCTATGCAAAAATGCCCGCTTTCTTGACGAATCTGCGGAAACAGAGCGGTCGTTGAAGAACTAAAAATGCGCTTCTACGATCGCATTCAGTTGTGCGGCAATCTCCGAGAAATCCTTGTTCAAATCAAGTGTCCGGACACTGATTTTATTGCCGCTCATTTGGTAGCTGTTATCCGGCTGAATAGCTTCGTCCGTCGCTGCATAGAGGAGCATACCGGAAACCGTATGAGGCCGATCGCCAAAACTCGTATCTTTGTTTTTGACATAGGTGAAGATTTGATACAGGTTCGCCGAGTGGAGCGTGTGGACATCATACTGCGTTTGCGTGGTGTGCGTATAATACTTCGCGTCTATGACAAGCACATTGTTGCCTCTGGTGAGCATAATATCACTCTGCATAACCGGAAGCATCGTGCCGACACCATCATCCAATGCCCACGGAATCTGCGAGGCTGTTGCCGTTACCTGCGGACACTCTTTGGCATAGTATTCGAGGATGAACTTCTCATACAGACGATTCATGCGCTGCTCATCTACGAAAGCGGCCAACTTGTATTCTCCTGAATCTGTTGTCAAGAGCATCCCTTCCAGAATGAGCTGACACAGGCTTATCAGCATACGATAGGTGCTGTTGTTTCTCTGGAATCGAATGGATGACCAGCGAATCATGGCCGGATCAAGGGTGTCGACATCTGAAAAAAACAACATCTCTTTTTTTAGATCGTCCTTATACTCCTGATCCACTCTCGCATGACGAAGTAACAACATAACTGTGGTTTTGAGTATCTGATTAAACAGATTGTTTTCTGACAACTCGTCGTATTCGCAAGTCAGTAACCGCTTTTTTGCCATCTTATTCTGAATAGTTCCCGGCATGTTGATCTTACCACGAACCATCGCGATTTCCTCTTGACGATTCAAATACGCACGATAAAGTCCCTGCTTTAACTGCCTGCTGATACCTTTTGCAAGAATCGCGGCAAAGAGATTATGCATGTTCTCAAACTCTTCTGTTGCAATATCCTCATAACCACCTTGATTCAACGTGGTGAAGGCATACGAAAGCATGTAATATATATTTTTTATAAATATGCTTTTGTCCTTAGTCATTGAAACACGCCCTGCAGGATATTCTCCCAATGCTTGAGTTTGTTGGCATCGTCAAACCAATACTCGCCGAGCATCGGAAGAATGTCATAGTCAACGATGGAATGAAGCCATTCCTCTGTGCAAATATCCTTGCCGCAGAAGTAGCTGTGGCCGATGCAGAATCCTTTGCCAAGTGATTTATCGAGCGTGATCTCGCGATTCAAATCTTTAACCCTTGAGATCAACTCATTCAACGATTCGTTATTCAAGCGGTTCTGGTATCGTACAAAACCTTCCGAATCAAATCCCGGTTCAACTTCAAAAAAGCTGAAGCGCCGACGGAGCGCATAATCAATCATAGCAAGGCTGCGATCGGCAGTGTTCATCATGCCGATTATATAAAGGTTTTTCGGGACAGAGAATGGCAGACCGTTATAAGCCAGCGTGACCTTAGTGTTCCTATAGTCTCTTTCAATCAACATCAGCAGCTCGCCGAAGATCTTGCTCATGTTGCCGCGGTTGATTTCGTCGATGATAAAAAAGAACTCTTTATCCGGCTGATTTGCTGCTTTCTGGCAGAAGCGGTAGAAAATACCATTCTTCAGCTCGAAGCCGTCCTCGACTGGTTTATAACCCATCACGAAATCTTCGTAAGAATAATTTTGGTGGAACTGGACGAACTCGATGCGGCTGTCATCTTTTTCTCCCATCATGGACCACGCCAGACGTCTTGCGGCAAAAGTCTTTCCGACGCCGGGCGCACCTTGAAGAATGATGTTCTTTTTGTTGCGCAGCACTGATACAAGATTCTCGTAACGTTTTTCTGCCATAAACACTTCGTCAAGGAAGTCGCTTTTTGTATAGGGTTCGATGGCGTCCTCCGAAACGATCGGGTTTTCCTCGCGTATCATATCGAGGATGAAGTCGAACTCGCCTCTGGTGAGCTTGAACAAACTGCCCTGCGGGTTTTGGAAATACTCCATACGTTCCAGTTCCGGGCAGGCTTTCAATGATGCGTAGTCAATTGGCGTAGTTAGGCCTTCAACTTTCTCAATGTAAAGTCTCTCTCCATCCTGTTCTGCGCTAACACGACAAATTGCAACGATCTGCTTTACCGGATTGGATTCGTACCCGATGATGATATCCCCGGCTTTAGCGTCAAGAAAGTTTTGGAAGATGCGACGCTTGTTGCCATTCTCGTTGTAAAGTGTATAATCCTGTACTTCGCCGACTGAAATATCCGAGAAACTCCAGATTTTCGGATTGGCATTCAACCACCAGTATTCGTGCTCTTCTTCTCCGGACGCGGGTTGCGCATATAAGTCTATATCGGACAAATCCACTTTTTCTAATGCGTCGGCAAGCTCATCACGAAGTTTCCAGATATATGCACCTTCCTCGTCTTTGGATGCGTGCCGTCCGAGATACAGAACAGGCCACCATTTAGCGGCATCCGTGTCTTTCTCCAAAACCGGGCAGCCGGTTTTGCTCACGATTCTTTTGGCGAGTGAAGATGAACCGGAGTTATAGAAATTGCTTGATTCGCCGTACTTAACGGAAAGCTGTTTGCACGTTGCCTGACCGCCGTAGTCTTTCATGCGCTTCATGATCTCAAGACTGCCGGTCGTGAATACTTCCGGGTTATCCAACAGGGCAACCCAATCATCCACAGTAAACCCCGGAGTGTAGTCTGGCGGAAACCATTCACTCTCTGATGGAGTGCCGGAAGTTTTTTGTGAGTAGAACCTGCTGATATAGAATCCGACGTCTAAGGTCAACGTTCTAAGCTCCGGATCGGGATAGCAGTCATTTGTCAGATGTGAACGCAAGAGATTTGAGAGTTCAGAGTTCTCTTTTAAAGCGGCGCATATTTCATCGTAGAGTTTAAGAAAGCTGCGGATATTATCGGCGTATGCGCCCTTCTTGAATGTGTAGTCTGATTCAAGTGCATTAGAGACAGCCTTCGCCTCACCGAACTTATATATGTAATACTTGTCCGGGTAGCGTAGCCAAAGATACGTTGTAATGGCGTTTTCATACTGATAGTGCTGCCCATTTTCGCCGAGCCTTTCGTGAAGAATGGTCGTGTTATTCTTAAATGATTCTATTCTCTCAAAAACATCTTTGTTCTCGTCAAATAACGCAATGAACAGAGCTCTGACATCTTCCGGCGCAGATTGTGCGAGATGAACAATATGTGCTCTTGGGAAGTTGTTGATATTCGCAAGCAAATTGAGTGTTTTTTCCAAAGATCGATTCAACATTTCAGCGAAATCGGGTGCATTTACATCCCAATTATCCTGAAACCACTTTACGGCTTTCCACTTGTACTTTTCATTTTCCCACTGAAAAGCAGAAAAGTCCTTTTTATACTGATTCAATACATCCATCAAGCGAGCTTGATCAAACATATTCTAACCTCCAACACAATTCATTTACGACATCTGTCCGTGCTTTTGGGAAAAACAATCTATCCGGATCGATGTGATTTCTGCTTCCGAACTCTGTCATATGCCAAAAGAAAACAAAAGCGGAATTGCTCATTGGAACAGCTCCGCTTTTTTCTTTTGTTCTGTTACCCGATCGGCTCAAAGTCCGCGACGCCGTGCTTGCACAGCGGGCAGATGAAATCGTCCGGCAGCTCGCCCTCGTGGACGTAGCCGCAGATCTTGCAGACGTAGCCCTTCTTGCCCTCGGTCTGGGGCTTGGGTTTGACGTTCTCCTGGTAGTACGTATACGTCATCGTCTCCACGTCGGAGATCACGCGCGCCTCGGTCACGGCGCAGATGAACATGCCGTGCGTGTCGAGGTCGACGTACTGCTCGACCTTCAGAGACATGAACGCGTTGATGTAGTGCGGCAGGAAGACAAGCCCGTTGTCCGAACGCAGCGGTTCGCAGTTGGCAAACTTGTCGACGTTGCGGCCGCTCTGGAAGCCGAAGTTCTCGAACACGGAGAACGGCGCGTCCTTCGCCAGGCAGTTGACGTTCATCACGCCCGTCTGCTTGATAACGTGGTGGGAGTAGTTCTGCTTGTTAATCGTCACGGCGATGCGGTTGGGCGTGTTGGTGACCTGCGTGACGGTGTTGACGATCAGGCCGTTGTCCTTCGTCCCGTCGTTGGACGTGACGACGTACAGGCCGTAGCCGATGCGGAACAGCGCGGTCAGATCGTTCTTGTTCGCGGTCTCGCTGTGCTGCGCCAGATAATCCTTGCACAGCTCGTCCGCCATGGCAGTGATCTGTGCTTTGTTGTCGTCGTTCATCGCGGACTTGATCGAAACGGTCGACTCGGTGAACGTCAGGTTCTTGCAGCCTTCGAGCATCTTGCGCATCGTCTTGGCGGCGAGCGGCGCCCAGCTGCCGTTTTCGATGAGACCCACGACGCGGTTCTTGAAGCCGCGTTCGACGAGGTGGTCGATGAAGGTGCGCATGAACGGGAAGATGTCCGCGTTGTAGGTGGTGGTGGCAAGCACGATCTTGCCGTAGCGGAACGCGTCCTCGACACACTCTGCCATATCGCAGCGCGCGAGGTCGTTGACGACGACCTTCGGGCAGCCCTTTTCCTCCAGCTCCTTGGCGAGCTGATCCACGGCCTTCTTGGTGTTGCCGTAGACGGACGTGTAGGCGATCATGATGCCCTCGGTCTCGGTGCCGTAGGACGACCAGGTGTTATACAGGTCGAGATAGTAGCCGAGATTCTCCGAAAGGATCGGACCGTGCAGCGGGCAGATCGTCTGAATGTCGAGCGCGGCGGCTTTTTTCAGCACGGCCTGCACCTGCGCGCCGTATTTGCCGACGATGCCGAAGTAGTAGCGTCTGGCCTCGCACGCCCAGTCCTCGTCCGCGTCGAGCGCGCCGAATTTGCCGAAGCCGTCGGCGGAGAACAGGACCTTGTCCGTGCTGTCATAGGTCATGATAACCTCCGGCCAGTGTACCATCGGCGCGGTGATGAAGTGCAGCGTGTGCGTGCCGAGCTCGAGCGTGTCGCCCTCGCCGAGCACGAGACGGCGGTCGGCGAAGTCCGTGCCGAAGAAGTTCTGCATCATCGGGAACGCCTTCGCGGATGCGGCGATCGTCGCGGTCGGATAGAGCTTGGCAAACTGCAGGATGTTGGCGGAGTGATCCGGCTCCATGTGCTGCACGATCAGGTAGTCGGGCGTTCTGCCGCCGAGCGCTTTCTGCAGGTTGTCGAGCCACTCGTGCGTGAAGTGCGCGTCGACCGTGTCGAACACGGCGATCTTTTTGTCCAGAATGACGTAGGAATTGTACGCCATGCCGTTCTCGACGACGTACTGTCCCTCGAACAGGTCGATCCGGTGGTCGTTGACGCCGATATAGCGGATATCGTTTGTGATTTGCATAGTGCGGTTCCTTTCTTATGTAGGTTTTATTCAGCGGGGGTGGCTTTTTTTGCTTTTTTATTCTTCATTCCGGCTGTCGGGTCGGAAAAGAAATCAATGCCGTCGATGGGTTTGGGATGCTTGACGGCGCGGACCCAGAACACGATCAGCAGCACGAGACACACGGCCGCGAGCGCGACGGACACGAGCTGCGATACGCGGAACGCGCCGACGTACAGGCTGTCGGTGCGCAGTCCTTCGACGAACGCGCGCTCGACGCCGTACCAGACGCCGTAGGCGAGGAACATCTGACCGCTGAACTTGCGCAGCTTCCGGCACAGGACGTAGAGAATGAGCACGCCGAGCATGCACCACAGCGACTCGTACAAAAACGTCGGGTGCACGTACGCCTTGTCCGCGAGTGATCCGGCGCGCACGGTGATGCCCTGGGCGGCAAACTCGGCCTGGTGGCTCTGGACGTACGCCATGGTTTTTTCGCTCCACATGCCCCACGGCAGATCGGTGTTGACGCCGAACGCCTCTTGATTGGCAAAGTTGCCCCAGCGTCCGATGCCCTGGCCGACCAGCAGCGAAATGCCCACGCAGTCAAGCAGATTGAGGAAATTCAGCTTGCGCACGCGCGCGGTGATGAACGCCGCCAGAACGCCGCCGATGATGCCGCCGTAAATGGCGAGACCGCCGTTCCAGATCTTGATGATCTCGGCGGGATGCTGCCCGTAGTAGTCCCACTCGAAAATGCAGTAGTACAGCCTTGCGCAGACAATGCCCGCCAGCGAGCCGTAGATCAGCACGTCCACCATTTTATCGAGGCTCATTTTCCACGTGTAGGCGATGCGTCCGCCCAGCAGCGCCGCAAGCAGAAAGCCGAACGCGATGATCGCGCCGTACCAGCGGATGGTGAAGGTATGGCCGAACAGATCGAACTGCGCCAAAACGGAGCTGACGTGGAAAACGTGCGATAGTCCTTTGAAATATACGTCTGTAATGTCCATGGATTATTCCTTTCCGTCCTTCGGCAGGATGACGGACAGCGCCGTCGTGTCGTCGTCGAGCAGCTCCCCAAGACGCGCGTTCACGTCGCCGAGCGTCAGCTCGCGGCAGATGCGTGCGCTCTCAAACAGATCGTTGCCGGCAAAATAGGAATCCGCCAAAGCGTGCGCGACGGAGGACACCTCGTTGAACTGCATGACGAAGCGGCCGTAGTTCTTGCGGCGCGCGCGCTCGAACGCGGCCGGGTCGACGCCGGTTTTCCGGACGTCGGCAACCGCCTTGCGGATCTCCTCGGCGGCACGGAACGGGTCGGCGGATTCGCCGGAGAACTCGCAGTTCGCGTAGCCGAAGCCGTGGAAATACTGCGCGCCGAAGCCGGTGTTGATGAGCCCCTCATCCAGCAGACGCTTGAACAGCGCGGAGGAACGGCCGGCGATCGCTTCGAGCAGAATATCCGCGCACAGGACGTCTTTTTCCGTCCGTTCCGGCGAAACGATCGCTTCCTTGTAGCCGAGCGCGAACTGCGGTACGTTGACGGGCATGCGCTCCTCGATCGTGCGCTGCGCCGGCGTCGGCGGTTCGGCAACGAATTCGCGCACCGCCGCCTTGCCCGAGGCGGGCTTGAGCATTTTGTCCGCGACGGCGAGCACTTCCTCGGCCGTGGCCTTTCCGGCGACGGTCAGCACCATGTTGTGCAGGTCGTAGAAATTGCGGTAGCAGTCGTACAGAAGGTCGGCGGAGATCTGCGCGATGGTCTGTTCCGTTCCGGCAATGTCGATGCGCACCGGATGGTGATGGTACAGCGCGCGCAGCAGGTTGAACTCGACCTCCCATTCGGCGGAGTCGCGGTACATGCGGATCTCCTGCCCGATGATGCCCTGCTCCTTGCGCACGGTCTCCTCGGTAAAATAAGGAGACTGCACGAAGTCGAGCAGGATCTCTAAATTCTCGCTGAAGCGGTCGGCGCACAGGAACAGGTACGCCGTCATATCGAACGACGTGAACGCGTTGGCGTTCGCGCCCGTTTTGGCGAAGCGCTCGAAGGCGTCGAGATCCTCGCTTTCAAACAGCTTGTGCTCCAGAAAATGCGCCGTGCCCTCGGGGATCGCGCGGAAGGAACCGTCCGCCTGGGCGATCCGCGTGTCGATCGAACCGTACTTGGTCGCAAACAGCGCGTAGCTGCTCTTGTAGCCGTCCTTGTGCAGGACGCGGATCGTCAGTCCCGACGGGTGACGGATCTCGCGGTAGCTCTCGCCGAGCAGTGCGTCGGTATAAAGTTTATCAGTCATGGTGTTCTTCCCCCGTTCCCGCCAGCATGAATACCGTGTCGAGCGTGACAGCCTTGGCCGCCGACTGCACCTGCGGCAGTGTGACCGCACGGATCTCCGAAATGCGCTGCGCCGGTGTTTTCGCGGTCCCGTTCAGGATCTGCATGCCGTACCACGCGCACAGCACGTCGGGCGAATCGGTATAGCCGCGGATGGTGTCGCACAGCGACCGCACGGACGTTTCGAGCGTCTCCTGCGTGAGCGCGCCGTCCTGTATCTCCCGAAGCTGTGCGAGGATCGCTTCGCGCGTTTTTTCTTCATTCTCGGTTTCGATGCCGCTGAATACGAGCATAACGCCCTTCTGCCGGTTTAGACGCGCGGCGCAGAAGTAGCACAGGCTCATCTTTTCACGCACCACGGAAAACAGTCTGGAATAGGTGCCGCCGCCGAAAACGTCCGCCATGACGGAAACGGCGGGGTCCATGTCGTATTCGTCCTTCATCCCGCAGCGGAAGCCCATCACGAGCGTGCCCTGCATGAGCGGCTGCGTTTCGCGCTCGTAACGGACGGCGCCGGCAGTCTGCACGAACTGCGTGCGGATATCGCAGACGCGGCGGGACACCGCGGAGAACTGCGTTTTCAAAAGCGCGCACACTTCGTCCGCTTCGCCGCTCGTCACGAGGACGAAGCGGATGACCGCCGTTTCCAGCGCTTCGCGCCATGCGGCGTACACGCGCTCCGGCGTCAGCGATTCGATCTCGTCGGCCGTGCCGTAGCGGTTTTTGCCGAACGGCTCGCTCTGACACATCACTTCCTCGCAGCGGCGCCGCGCATAGACGCGCTTGTCGTCGTCCTCGGACCGCATCCGCTCGAGCAGCAGGCGCTTTTCCTGTTCCACGTCCGCGAGCGCGAACGTACCGTTTTCGAGCTTCGGTTCAAAGAGAAGCTGCGCGAGCAGCTCGGCCGCCTGCGCGGCGACGCTCTCGCCGTCCGGCACGAAGCGGTCGTCGATCGAGCTGATGGACAGCTTCAGCATCTGCGCCTCGCCCAGCTTGCTTACGGATGCGCCGAGCGTCGCGCCGTACAGCATGTCGAGGTGACCGTTCAGCGACGTGAAATCCGGATAACGTCGGCAGGAGCGGCGCAGGATATACGGCAGCACGGCCTTCGCGGCAATATCGCCCGAGAGCGGCAGCGCGATCTGAACGCCGATGCGGCAGGTCTTGAATGTATCGGTCTGAACGGCGACGAGCTGCACGCCGTCTGCGATTGTCAATAGTTTGGGTTCAGCCATTTCGTTTCCTCCTGTTCCTTATACATTATATCATTATACATCTGCGCACGCATAAATTCAAGGGAAATCTTTCCCGAAAAACCGACCGGAAGAACACGGCAAAAAGCAGCCGTTCCGATTGACAATTCGTGTAATCCTTGCTATGATAAAATAGAAATAATCTGATGCGGAAAGGGCGTTGATTTTATGCGCAAACACGGATTCGGAAAGGGCGTGCCGGCTTTCTGTCTGGCGCTCATGCTGTTGATCGGATGCGTGACGCCTGCCGCGGCGCAGGAACCGGCGTCGTACACCGGCGCGGTGCTTGCGGCGATCAACACCAAACGGACCGTATCGTTCGGCCGTTTCACCACCGACCGTGAACAGACGGAAACGTCGGTCGAAGCGGCCGCGGAACCGGTGGAAGAACAGATGCTGCCGGACGGCCCGCTCGACGACGTCGAACCGCTGTCCGGCGCGCAGGCGCTGCTGCGGCAGGCACAGGTCGGCGACGTCGAACCGCAGGCGGCCGCGTGCTACCGTGTCGGCGACGGGAAGCAGATCGTTTCCCATTATGCGGTTTCCGAAGGCAAAGACAACCGCACCGTGGACATGGTCTGCACGGCCGTGAGTGAGATGGCAACCGTCTGGCGCGAACGCGGGACGGAAAATGACTATACCGAATCGGACGAAAAACTTGCCGCGGAACTCGACGAGATGCTGCCGATTGAGCTGGATTTCTTCGGCGACAAACGCATTGACACGGACGGCGACGGCAAGATCGCCGTGTTCCTGTACAAGATCGACGGCGTGAACATCGGCGGTTATTTCAGCGTGGTCGATCTGATGGATCGGATCGGCAGGATCGGCTCCGTCTGGAACCCGTACCTGCAGAAGAGCAACCACATGGATTGTATCCACGTGCAGGGTGCAAACAGCTACAGGTTTATTCTGGAAACGTGTCTGCACGAGTACCAGCACTATATTGAGGCGTCGTACCGCTTCGTCGGACGGAACAACTTCAACGTGCTTCGGGCCACGGAGACATATATCAACGAAGGCTTTTCCACCGGCGCGGAGTTCCTGCTGCACGGGTACGACCGCTATACCGACGGATTCGCGCGCGCATCCAGACCGTCGAGAGGGCTGGCGTTTCTGGACTGGCGGCACGACAACGGCAATTACAGCATGGCGTTCGTGTTCTCGCAGTATATCCGCACGCGCTACGCGGCGCTGACGAACGATCTCGACAGCGACATCCCGGGCGGGACGATCTATAAAAAGATCCTCGAATCCCGCACGCCGAAAAATGACAGGGACACCATGAAGATCATCGCCGACGTGCTCTATCCTGCGGCGGATTATCCGGAACTGAAGGATTCCGAAGCGCGCTGCCGGCAGCTGCTTTGCGATTTCTGGCTGGCTGTGTTCTGCCAGGAGCCGGAGGGTGTGCACGGTTTCAACGGCGAAAGCTGGGCAGGCCGGATCAACGCGCGGGAGATGGTGGAGCCGATGCCCGCCGGCGCATCGGAGGACCCGATCCGCAACGGTATGGCGGGCTTTTATCAGATCGCGTCCAACGAAACGGATACGGTGTGCGTGACCGGAAGCAGCGCGGAACTGCAGTTCGCCGTTCCCGCGGCAAAGGGATTTACGGTGCGGTTCGACGCCAACGGCGGCGTCGGCGCGCCCGAAGCGCAGGTTCTGTGCGAGCGCTGCACGATCCCGCAGCCGCCGACGCGTGTCGGCAGCACGTTTCTCGGCTGGGCGCCGACGGCGGACGCCGCATCGCCGCAGTACTATACCGGCGGCACGTATCGGCTGACGGCGGATATGACGCTGTACGCGGTCTGGCAGCAGTCGCCGGTCGTCGTGACCGGCACGTCGTATCCGATGCGCAGACAGGGACGCGAAAACCGCAACGATTACGTTTTCGTGCCGGAAACGGACGGCGTCTACAAGCTGACGTATTCCCACACCTACGGTGCATGGATGAGCCTGACGCTGGACGGAGAATGGATGGAAACGGTCTATCACAGCACTACGGCGGACTATTACCGGCTGACGGGCGGCACGGCGTATGATCTGTCTTTGACGTGGAGCCGAACGCCGCCGACAAGCGGATCGGGTACGTTCCGACTGACGCGGCAGGAAACGTATTATACGCTCACGTACCGGTTCGACCATCCGCTCGTTGCCATGACGTGGTCGTATTCAGGCGAGACCGAATACGTGCTCGATTCTCTCGACATGCCGCTCATGCCCCGCTTTCTGGGCTGGGCGCTCGCAGAAAACGGAGAGGTGCAGTATGGCGAGGGCGACACGATCACGCTGACGCAGGACACGACGCTCTACGCGGTCTGTGCGCCGGACGTGATCCTGCCGACCGACGGGACTCCGGCGCGGGCGCAGATGATTAACGGCGCGTTCCTGTACGTGCTGCGGCCGCAGACGGACGGCATGTACGAGCTGTGCTGGCAGCCGGACGGCGAAACGGAGAATGGCGGCGCGTCGTTCTGTGACGCGACAGGCAGTTTTCTTCGGCACATGGAGCCGGGGACTGCGGCGGTCCTTGCGCTTCGCGGGGGCGAAACGTACTATCTCTACGGGGATACGGACACGTCTGCCGCGGTCGCGACCTGCAAAATGACGTCGAACCGCATTACGGCGAAGCTGACGTTTTCGGTCGGCAAGAATGCGCTGCTCGATCTGACGCTGCGCGGCAAAGCGGTCTATACCGTTCCGGATTATACGCCGGCCGCGCTGGACGGCAGGACGTTCCTCGGCTGGGAAGACGAAAGCAATTACACAAGCTATGCGGCGGGCGACATGGTCACCATTACCGAAGACACGGTGCTGAAAGCGAAGTGGTCGCGCACGCCCGAGGAAAAGGTCGAGATCGTGCGCGCGGTCGCAAATTGGGTGCCGCGGGTGTTCAACGCGCTGTGGCGGAATCTCGCCCTGCGCATTGCCGATCTGGTTACAAGATAGATGTACTGAGGAGTGTGCTATGAAAACGATCGTATTCGTCTGCACGGGCAACACCTGCCGCAGTCCGATGGCGGAGGGGCTGTTCCGTGTGCTGGCGGAAAAATACGCGCTGCGGGACGTGGAGTGCATGAGCTGCGGCTTGTCCGCGTTCACCGGCATGCCCGTGACGGATTACGCCGTCAAAGCCGCCGCGGAATACGGCGCGGATATTTCCGCGCACCGTTCGCGGCCGCTGACGGAATATCTGCTGTCGCAGGGCGATCTGTTCGTCTGCATGACGAGCCGGCACGCCGACCTGCTTGCGCCGTATCTGCCCGCTGAAAAGCTGCGCGTTCTGGGCGACGGGATCCCCGATCCCTTCGGCGGCACGCAGGAGGATTATAAGACTTGCGCTGCGGCGATCTACGCCGCGCTTGAAGCGATGATACAAAAGGATCTGGAGGACAAATCATGAAACGTATTCCTTTTTCGGACGTAGAGATCACCGGCGGCTTCTGGAAAACCGTACAGGACCGCAACCGCGACGTGACGCTCGAATGCGTGCGCCGTCAGTTTGAGCTGACCGGCCGCTTCGACGCACTGCGCTGCGACTGGCGTGAGGGCATGCCGAACAAGCCGCACATTTTCTGGGATTCCGACGTGGCGAAGTGGGCGGAATCCGCTGCGTACGTATTAAAGAAACACCCCGACGAAGCGCTCGAGCGCCGGGTCGAGGATATGATCGACCGGATCGAACAGAACCAGCGCCCCGACGGCTACTTCAACAGCTGCTATCAGTCACTGGAGCCGGGAAACCGTTTCACGAACCGCTGGAATCACGAGCTCTACTGTGCCGGTCACTGGACGGAAGCGGCGATCGCGTACTATGAAGCGACGGGCAAGCGGCGTTTCCTTGATCTCATCTGCCGCTACATCGACCTGATCGACCGTGTGTTCCGCGTGGAGCAAAGTGCGTCGTTCCTCACACCCGGTCACGAGGAGATCGAGCTCGCGCTTTTGAAGCTGTACGTCTGCACGGGTGAGGAAAAATATCGCGATCTCAGCCTGTTTTTCCTCAACGAGCGCGGCACGGAAAACGGAAAGGATGAAGAGACCGCGTCGCCCGCCGGCATGTATATGCAGGCGCATCTGCCCGTGCGCGAGCAGAAGACGGCGGAGGGCCATTCGGTGCGCGCGTGCTATCTGTACAGCGCGATGGCGGACGCGGCGCGTCTGACCGGCGACGTGAAGCTGCGCGAAGCGTGCGAAGCACTGTTCGACAACATTTACGAACGCCGCATGTACATCACGGGCGGCATCGGTTCCTCCCATGACGGAGAGCGGTTCACGGGCGACTACGATCTGCCCAACGCCGACGCATACGCCGAAACCTGCGCGGCGATCTCGCTGGCGATGTTTGCGTCACGTATGAGTCTGCTTTCGCCCGAGGGCAAGTATGCCGACGTTGTCGAACGTGCACTGTATAACGGCATTCTGTCCGGCGTTTCGCTGGACGGCACGTCTTTCTTCTATACGAACCCTTTGGAGATCGACCTCGGCACGCGCCGCGCGAACGCATGCCGCGAGCATGCATACCGTCCGCTGACGCACCGCGTCGAGGTGTTCGGCTGTTCGTGCTGCCCGCCGAACGTCACGCGCTTTTTCGCAAGTCTCGGCGACCTCGTCTGCAGCCGCTCGGCGGACACGGTGTTCGTGCATCAGTACATGCCGAGCACGGTGCGCGTCGGCGACGGCACGCTGTGCATGCAGACAAACTACCCCGACGACGGCACGGTGCGCGTCACGGCAAAGGGGCTCAAGGGACAGAAGCTCGCCCTGCGCGTTCCCGCGTGGTGCCGCGAGTATAAGCTCGACAGCGAAGCGTCGATGCAGAACGGCTATCTCCTTACGGACGTGCCGTCGGATGACTTTTCCTGCACGCTCACGCTGTCCGTCAAGCCGGTGTTTTACGAGGCGTCACCGCTCGTTGCGGCGGATGCGGGCAAGGTCGCACTGGCGAAGGGTCCCGTCGTTTATTGTCTGGAGGGGCTTGACAACGACGGCGATCTGCACGGTTTGTGCGTCGATCTGTTCGAGCCGGTCGAAGAGTCCGCGAACGAAGAGCTGCACGTGCCGATGCTGACGGTCAAGGGCTGGAAAAAACATGCGTGCGCCTGCTGCGGCGGACCGCTTTACCGTCCGGCGAGCGGCGATTATCGTCCGGCGCGCCTGCGCTTCATCCCGTATTACGCTTTCGCCAACCGCGCCGAGACGGACATGACCGTCTGGGTCACAAAGTTCTGATATGCAGATGCAGATCGTCCCCATGCGGGAGAATCACCTGGACGCCGTTGCCGCGCTGGAAACGGTCTGTTTTGCTGCGCCCTGGACGCGCGAGGGGCTTGCGGAAGAACTCTCAAACCCGCAGGCGCATTTCCTCGTTGCAGAAGAGGACGGCGTCGTCGCGGGCTATATCGGCGTGCAGGAGATCTGCGGTGAAGGATACGTGACGAACGTCGCGGTGCTGCCGGCGTACCGACGCCGGGGGATCGGCGAGCGCCTCGTGCGCGAAGCGGTCGACGGTGCGCGCGGGCGCGGATGCGATTTTCTGTCGCTGGAGGTGCGCGTCAGCAACGAGGCAGCGATCCGCTTGTATGAACGGCTCGGTTTTCACAGAGAGGGCAAGCGCAAAAACTTCTACCGCGATCCCGCAGAGGACGCGTACATCTATACCATATTATTAAAGGAAGAAACCACATGAAAATTCTTGCGATCGAAAGCTCCTGCGACGACACGGCCGCCGCGGTCGTGGAGGACGGCAGACGCATCCTGTCGAACGTCGTTGCCTCGCAGGTGCCGGAGCATATTTTGTACGGGGGCGTCGTGCCCGAGATCGCCTCGCGCCGCCACGTGGAATCCATCTGCGGCGTGGTGCGCGAAGCGCTGCGCCAAAGCGCCTGCGGCACGGAGGATCTCGATGCCGTCGCGGTCACCTACGCGCCGGGGCTTATCGGTGCACTGCTCGTGGGTGTGAATTATGCCAAGGGTTTTTCCTATGCTGCGAGACTGCCGCTCGTGCCGGTGCATCATCTGCGCAGCCACATCGCCGCGAACTATCTCGCGCATCCCGATCTGGAACCGCCGTTTCTCGCGCTGGTCGTGTCCGGCGGTCACAGCCACATCGTGCAGGCGGACGATTACACGACGTTCCGCGTCATCGGCCGCACGCGTGACGACGCGGCGGGCGAATGCATGGACAAGGCGGCGCGCGCGATCGGGCTGCCCTATCCGGGCGGCATGAATCTCGACAAGGCGTCGGTCGGCGGCAACGTGAAGGCGTACCGGTTCCCGAAACCGAGCGTCACGGGCAGCGAATACGATTTCAGCTTTTCCGGCTTGAAAACGGCAGCGGTCAATCTCCTGCACAACGCCGAGCAGAAGGGCGAGACGGTCGACGTTGCGGACTTCGGCGCGTCGTATATCGCTGCGGTCGTGCGTTCGCTTTGCGAGAACACCGAAAAGGCGATCAACGCGTTCGGCGCGAAAAAGCTGGTGCTTGCGGGCGGCGTGTCCGCCAATTCCGTACTGCGCCGGGAATGTGAAGCGCTCTGCAAAAAACACGGCGTGCAGCTGTTCCTGCCGCCTTTGGAGCTCTGCGGCGACAATGCCGCGATGGTCGGCGCACAGGGCTATTACGAGTATTTGTCCGGCAAGCGCGCGGACGCTTCGCTGAATGCGCGGGCAACAATGGGGATTGAAATCGGATGAGAGACGTAATTGAGGACGCCTACAGCGCGCTGCGCAGTGTGACGCCGCTGTCAAACGGCCTGGACTGCGGCAAGCTCTGCGGCTCCCGCTGCTGCAAGGGGACGGCCAACGACGGCATGGAGCTGTTCCGCGGCGAGGAGAAACGGTTCGAGAACGATCCGGATTATACGATCCGTGAATCGAACGGACGAAAACTGTTGATCTGCTCCGGCAGGTGCGACCGGCGTTCGCGGCCGCTTGCGTGCCGGATGTACCCGTTCTATCCCGTGCCGTACGAGACGGAGGACGGGACGAAGATCCGCGTGGTCTACGACCTGCGCGGCTTTGCTGCGTGTCCCGTGGTGCGCGATCATATCCGCCCGGATGCGCGTTTCGTGCAGGCCGTGCGGCTTGCGGGGACGTACCTCGCCCGCGATCCGGAAAACCTGAAGATCATGCGCGAAACGAACGCGCTGTTCGACGAGCTGGTGTCGTTTACGCAGACGATCCGCAGCAAAACCGAAAAGGACACGTAAAACGCCTTGACCCTCACGCCTGCCGAAAACGGGCAACGATCTGCCGCCCCCGATCGAATCACGGGGCGGTTCGTTTTTCTGCGGCAATCCCCTGCGCATGCAGCAGGGGATTCTTGTAGTTCGCTGCCGAAAAATATACAAGATATTGAGCGAAAACGCGACACGCGCGGACGCGTTGAAAGAAGGTAATAAAAAGGGCAAAAAAGGGGGTTGACAAATGGGAAAGGTTCGGATATAATAGCAAAGCACGCTGCGGGA
>CADAGA010000003.1 GCA_902787275.1 Oscillospiraceae bacterium
TTTACGCGTGGCACGAGGACAAAAATGAGGCCGCGCCGTTCGCTGCCGTCGATATCCTCAAGCTGTTCGTGACGACGCTCGTCACGACCGTCGCCGTCACGTTCCTGATGGTCACCGTCGTGCTGATCCCTCTGGGCGTGTGGCTGTATCTGCGCATCGACTTCTATATGAACACCTACATCACCGGCAGGTCCAACGGCATCTTCTCCTGCGTCGGCGCTTCGTACCGCATGATGAAGAACAAGGTCGGTCGGTATCTCGTGTTCGTGCTCAAGTACCTCGCGTTCTATTTTGTTATCGAGATCGCCGTGACGCTCCTCACGGTCGTCCCCGTTTTTTCACTGTCCGAGAGCGCACGCACGGCGCTGGACGTGGTCGACGTGGTCTTTACGTCCCTGTTCATGCCGTACCGCTTCCTGCTCAAGTGCGGATACTACGACACGGTGCTGACGGAGCGGGAGGAATAAGCCATGGCCAAACAGCCCAACCAAAAACTGAAGCTGCTGTATCTTCTGAAAATCCTGACGGAGAATACGGACGAGGAGCATGCGCTGACGATGGCGCAGCTGATCGAAATGCTCGACGCCTGCGGCGTATCCGCCGAGCGCAAGAGCATCTACGACGATATCGAATCGCTGCGCACGTTCGGCATAGACGTCGAGACGACGCCGAACCGTACCGTCGGCTACTACATCGCCGAGCGCGATTTCTCGCTGCCGGAGCTGAAGCTTCTGGTCGACGCGGTGCAGTCGTCCAAATTCATCACGACGAAAAAGAGCATGGAGCTGATCGGCAAGATTGAAAACCTTGCCAGCCGCCACGAGGCGTCGCAGCTGCAGCGGCAGGTCTTTGTGCAGAACCGCATCAAGACCATGAACGAGAGCATCTACTACAACGTCGATTTCATCCACAGCGCGATCTCCGAAAACGTGCAGATCGGATTCCGCTATTTCAAATGGGACGTGCACGGCGAGCGCGTGCTGCGCCATGACGGCGCGGAATACACGGTCAGCCCATGGGCGCTGACGTGGGACGACGAAAACTACTATCTGGTCGCCTACGACGACGCGGCCGGAAAGATCAAGCACTACCGCGTCGACAAGATGGTGCGCATCCGGCTGCTCGACACGCCGCGCACCGGTCAGGACGTGTTCGCAAAGTTCGACACGGCCGTCTATTCCAAAAAGATCTTCGGCATGTACGGCGGCGAGGAAAAGCTCGTGAAGCTGCGCTGCGCACGGGAGCTGGCGGGCGTCATCATCGACCGCTTCGGCAAGGACGCCATGCTCGTCGAGGACGGCGACAGCTTTACCGTGACCGTACACGTGTTCGAGAGTCCGACGTTCCTGTCGTGGGTCATGGGATTCGGCAAAGACATGCAGGTGCTCTCACCCGACTCCACGCGCGACGCGCTCGCGCGGCAGGCGCGGGACGTGCTGTCGCTCTATGAAACGGACGGAAGCGAGGTCGAAGCGTGACGAACACAAAAAAACAGGCCGCACTGCAGGGCGTCTGGGACGCGACGCGGCTGTTCCCGTTTTCTCTCGCGGTCGGCGTCTGCTCCGGCTTCGGTCTTGTCGGCGGCGCGGTTTCGGCAGCCGTCTGCATCCTGTTCGGCGCTGTCTGCGGGAGCGCGTTTTTCCCGACGTGGCTGACGCTGCTGCCGGTCTTTCTGCTCGCGTTCCGCTTCGGCGCGGGCGCGGCAGGCGCCGCGGTGCTTCTCGGCGGCGCGTTCACACTGCTTCTGTCGTTCCTGCCCCGTTCCGCGCGCGAGCGGATGACGCATCCCGCCGTGCACACGGGATTCCTCATTTCCGCATCGTTTGTCACGACGGCGCTGCAGACCACGAACTACTTCGGCATCGGCGCCGTGGGCGGCACGGTGCGGGAGATCATCGCGGATTATATTTCGCTGGGCTTTCACGCGAACTGGCGCGGCGTGCTGTACGGAACGATCGCGCTGGTGCTGCTCATCACGTACCCGCGCAAATTCAAAACGCTTCATAAAAAGATCGCGCCGGCGTTCGTCGTGCTGCTGATCGTTTTTCCGCTGCATCTGCTGCTCGTGCCGCACGCAGACGGTACCCCGATCAACGAGATCGGCGGCTGGGACTTCGCGTCTGCCGCGGACGGGATCTTCCTGCGCGGTGCGTTCACGAAAGAAGCGATCCCGCTGATCCTCTGTTCCGCGCTCGCGCTCGCACTGCTGACGGACGCGACGCTGTCCGATACGCGTATGCGGCAGCTTTCCGCCGTGCGCATGTGCGCGGGCTTCTTCGGCGGCGCGCCCTGTGACGCAGACGCCGAACCGCGTTCCCGGCTGTCCGCGCTGACCGCAGCCGCCGTCACCGCCGCGCTGTATCTTATGCCGATCCTGCGCCGTTTCCCGGTGCACGCGCTCGCGCTGATGTTGATCGTCACCGCGTGGCAGAGCGTCCCGTGGGGCGGCGTGCGCAGAGCGTTTTCCTCGGCGCGTTCGGCGCTTCTGTTCTTTGCGGCGCTGCTGCTGCCCGTTCTGGCGGGCGTTCACTATGCCGTTCCCCTGCTGTGCGCACTCTGCGCGCTGGCAGGTCAAAACGATAAATCCGTTTCCGACACTTAGAAAGGAAGTGTTTTCTTGATGCAGGACAACCAGAAACTGTACCGGCTCTGGCTGGAAGAAACCGCCGATGACGACGCGACGCAGAAGGAACTGCGCGCGATCGAAGGAGACGACGAGGAGATCCTCGACCGCTTTTACCGCTGCCTCGAATTCGGCACGGCCGGTCTGCGCGGCGTGATCGGCGCGGGCACCAACCGCATGAACGTCTACACGGTGAATCAGGCGACGCAGGGTCTTGCCGACTATCTGCACACGGCGTTCGAGAACCCGTCCGTGGCGATCGCCTACGATTCGCGCATCTGCTCGGACGTGTTTGCGCGCGGTGCGGCGGGCGTACTGGCCGCCAACGGCGTGCACGTGTATATCTATCCCGAACTCGTGCCCACGCCGATGCTGTCCTTTGCGGTGCGCGCGCTTCATTGCAGCTCGGGCATCATCATCACCGCCAGCCACAACCCCGCGAAATACAACGGATACAAATGCTATGACCCCAACGGTTATCAGATGACCGACGAGGCAGCCGCCGCGACGTACGCGTTCATTCAGAAAACCGACATGTTCCACGGTGTGAAGACCATGCCGTTCGAGGACGGTCTTTCGAGCGGAATGATCGAATATATCGGAAACGACGTCGTGGAAAAATTCTACGCCGAGGTGCTCACGCAGCAGATCAATCCGGGCGTCTGCGCCGACGCGAAGCTGCGCGTCGTCTATACGCCGCTCAACGGCACAGGCAACAAGCCGGTGCGCGAGATCCTGCGGCGGATCGGTCAGGCGGACGTCACGGTCGTTCCGGAGCAGGAAAACCCGGACGGAAACTTCCCCACCTGCCCGTTCCCGAATCCCGAGATCCGCGAAGCGTTCGGCTGCGCGCTGCAGCTCGCTGAAAAGCAGGGTGCCGATCTGCTTCTGGCGACCGACCCCGACTGCGACCGCGTCGGCATTGCCGTGGCGGACGGCGACGGCTATACGCTCATGACCGGCAACGAGGTCGGCGTGCTGCTGACCGAATATATCCTCTCCTGCCGCGCGAAAAACGGCACGCTGCCGAAAGATCCCGTCGTCATCAAATCGTTCGTGACGACCGAGCTCGTGACGCGCGTCGCGGAAAAATACGGCGCCGCGGTACAGAGCCTGCTGACGGGCTTCAAGTATATCGGCGAATCCATCACGAAGCTCGAAGCCGCCGGAGAAGCCGACCGCTTCATCGTCGGCATGGAGGAAAGCTACGGCTACCTTGCCGGCACGCACGCACGCGACAAGGACGCGGTCGTGGCGTCGATGCTCATCACCGAAATGGCGGCGTATTACAAGACGCAGGGCAAGTCCCTGCTGGACGTGATGCAGTCGCTTTACCGCGAGCACGGCATGTACCGCAACACGCTGCTGAACTTCGCGTTCGAGGGCGCGAGCGGCATGGAGAAAATGAAGGCGCTCATGCAGGCGCTGCGCGACAACGCGCCGCAGTCGATCGCAGGCATGCGCGTGACGGCCGTCTCGGACTACCAGTCCCGCGAAACGGTCGACACCGAAACGCACGCGAAAACACCGATCGATCTGCCGCGCTCGAACGTGCTGCGCTATCTGCTCCCGGGCGGCAGCGGCGTGATCGTGCGCCCGTCCGGCACAGAGCCGAAAATCAAGGTCTATATCACCGCCGTCGCCGCGGATGCAGCGGCAGCGGACGCGCTCGGCGCGCAGATCGCTGCGGATATGCGCAAAATCATGAATCTTGACTGAAGAGGAAGTATCATTATGAAAAACAAACGTGTATGGTTCATCCGGATCGTGGCGATCGTGCTGGCGGCGCTGATGATCCTCAGTGTGGGCGCGGTGCTGATCAACACCTTCGCACTGGACGCCGTGCCTGTGACCGGCGACAGCGAGACCTCCAAGCTCCCGATCTTCATCCTCGTCGGCGCCGTCGTGCTGATCGCGCTCTGCGTCGTCGTGCCGACGTTCATCAAAAAGAAATAGGCAACACGGAACTTGCCAGACAAATTACGATAAAAAAAGCCCGCCGTCAGGCGAGCTTTTTGTTTTTATCCGGTTTTATCTGTATCCGTACTTGTGCAGCAGTTCGTCGATCCTGTCCTGCGGATCGAGCAGACCGCTCATGGATTCGTCGTGGTTGAGGGTTTCGATGATGAGGGAGATGTACTTGGACAGGTCGACCTCGGTGTACCACTCGCGCTCGAGCAGCGCGGGCGTGCGGTAGATGAGGTTGGTCGTGAATACGCGGTCGATCATGCGCGTCTCATAGGCGTTGTCAAACACGTCCAGACCGTTGCAGAACAAGCCGAACGCCGTGAAAATGAAGATGCGCTTCGCGTGCAGATCCTTGAGCTTGCGCGCGACCTCGATCATGGAATCGCCCGACGAGATCATATCGTCCACGATGATGACGTCCTTGCCCTCGACGTTGGTGCCGAGGAATTCGTGCGCGACGATGGGGTTGCGTCCGTTGACGACGACGCTGTAGTCGCGGCGCTTGTAGAACATGCCGATGTCCAGACCCAGAACGGTCGAGTAGTAGATGCAGCGGCTCATGCCGCCCTCGTCGGGGGAAATGACCATCATGTGGTCCTTGTCGATCTTGAGATCCGGCACGTTTTTGACCATCGCCTTGATCATCTGATAGGTGGTGAAAACGTTCTCAAAACCGTGCAGGGGGATCGCGTTCTGCACGCGGGCGTCGTGCGCGTCGAAGGTGATGATGTTGTCCACGCCCATGTAATCGCAAAGCTCCCGCAGCGCGTCGGCGCAGTCGAGCGATTCGCGGCGCGAACGCTTGTGCTGGCGGCCTTCATACAGCATGGGCATGATGACGGTGATGCGCTTCGCCTTGCCGGCGACCGCGCTGATGGCACGCTTGAGGTTGGCAAAATGATCGTCCGGA
This sequence comes from Oscillospiraceae bacterium, assembly GCA_902787275.1. Taxonomy (GTDB): domain Bacteria; phylum Bacillota; class Clostridia; order Oscillospirales; family Acutalibacteraceae; genus UBA1425. Next base: position 5,502 of record CADAGA010000003.1, read on the forward strand.
CTCATCGGCACCGTCATGCCGTACATGTTGTACGTCACGCCGTAGTTGAACATGTCGCACACGATGAACAGGTCGAGACCGCGCACGGAATCCTTGATCAGCGCCTTGCCCTCGCCGGTGCCGAACCGGGGAAACTCCACGTTGATCAGATAGGAGTCGCGGAAGTAGTTCTTGTAGGACGTGGTGCGCATGCTTTCCGTATCCCGTTCCGAACGCCAGGAAGTCAGATAACCGTCGATCTTGCGTGCAAGCTCGGCGCATCCGGGCAGCGCGATGATTCCGAGAGGACCTACGGGTATACCGGTGAGCGACGCGGTCAAATCAGACATAAGACATAACCCCCATACTGTCTATTCACTTTTTGGCAAATTACCATATCTATTGTAACGCATAACGCGTCCGGTTTGCAAGGGCTAAGCCGCTTTTTTTGGTGAAAAAACTTCCGAATTTTGGAGCCGTTTTTTGTCGATTTGTACCAAAAGAGATCGGCAGCTACTCCGTGTAATACTGTGCCTGTGCGTTCCACAGCTGCGCGTATGCGCCGTTCGCCGCAAGAAGCGACTCGTGCGTGCCGTCCTCGACGACTTTGCCGTCGGCGAAAACGACGATCCGCTCGCAGAACCGGCACGACGACATGCGGTGTGAAACGTAGACGGCCGTTCTGCCGCCGGAGATCTCGTCGAACCGCGCGTAGATCTCCGCTTCGCTCTTCGGGTCGAGCGCGGCGGTCGGCTCGTCGAGGATGACGAACGGCGCGTCCTTATAGAGCGCGCGGGCGATCGCAATCTTCTGGCTCTCACCGCCGGAGAGATCCTCGCCGTCTTCCTCATACAGCTTCGTGACGCACTGCCGCACGCCCTTCGGCATGCGGCGCACACGCTCGCCGACGCCCGCCATATCGAGGCAGCGCATCACCTTTTCTTCGTCGTATGCTTCGCCCGCCGCAACGTTCTCCGCGACGGTGAACGACAACAGCGTGAAGTCCTGGAACACCACGCCGAACAGACGCAGATACTCGCTGTAGTTGAACTCACGGACGTCGATCCCGTTGACGGTGACGATCCCCTCGGTGGGATCGTACAGACGGCAAAGCAGCTTGATCATCGTCGTTTTGCCGCTGCCGTTGCGGCCGACGACCGCCAGCTTTTCACCGCGGCGCAGCGTCAGATTCAAGTGTCGCAGCGCGTACGTTTCGGAGCCGGGATACCGGAACGAAACGTCGTGGAAAGTGAACTCCGCCGTGTCGGGGTCGATCTCCTTGAGCGTGCGGCTGCCGGACTGCATTTCGCCGCGCAGATCAAAGAACGCCATATCCTCCTCCAGGAAGCGGCGGTTGCTGCGCAGCAGGCCGAGCGTCCACGCAAGATCGGAGAACGCGGTGATCATGGCGGTCATCACGCCGTAATACTCGACCACCTTGCCGGCGCCGAACGCGCCGGACAGTGCTTTCAGTCCGACGAACAGATACACCGCCCCGCCGATGATTGCCGTCACGACCGACGCGATCATGCCGAAGGTGCTGTCCGCGCGCAGATTGATCGCCGCGGCACGGCGGCTGACGCAGGCAATACCGTTTTCCAGCTCCTGCGCGATCAGCGGCCGCTCGCGGAATATCCGGATATCCTCGCCGCTGCCGGATTCGTTGAGCACGCGGCGTTCATAATACCGGCGCACCATGTGCATTTTACCGAACAGCTGATGCGCACGGAACGCGCGTTTCGACTGCGCGTCGTTGCCCCAGACGCTCAGCACGAGCAGCAGCAGGACGAACAGTACGAACAGCGCCGCGAAAAGCGGACTGTTCACCCATTGCAGAACGCCGCCCTGCGTCGTGTCGCCGCGGGCAGAGAGCATTCCGGAGGACATGCCGATCGCCGTCACGATCGACAGCAGATTCACGGCGGCGCTGCGGATCAGGATCGGCTGGTGTGCCAGACCGTTGTACATCTGCGAGTTGTTTTCCGCCTTGCCGAGCATGGCGGAGATCTCCGGATTTTCCGCCTGCGCGAAGTCGAGCGAAAGCGCTTTGCGCGTCATATACATCTCCCGGCGGTACCATGACGACCAATTCATATCCATCGTCGCGCGCATGATCAGACGCCGCACGAGATAGATGGCAAAGACCAGTCCCGCGGAGAGCAGAACGTAACGGAAGCAATCCCAAAAGCTCCGGCCTTCCGTCAGCGCGGTGATGACGCTGCCGGAAAAATGGATCGTGACGTAATTCGCGAGGACAGGCAGATAAAACGCAAGAATATTGAAGGGCGTATAGCGTTTGCCGTTGATCTCCTGATTCAGGCGCAGACCGCGCAGCTGAATGCGCAGATTCTCACGAAGCTTTTTCATTGCGCGCGTACCTCCTGCTCATAATACCGGCTCTGCAAGCGGAAAAGTTCGGCGTAAGCGCCGCCCGCGCGCATCAGCTCCTCATGACTGCCGACTTCGGCAGCCTTGCCGTCCGCGAGCAGCACGACGCGGTCGCAGAAACGCGTGGAGGACAGCCGGTGCGAAATGTAGATCGAGGTCTTGCCCGCAGCGAACGTGCTGTACTGCATATACAGATCGTTCTCCGCGATCGGGTCGAGCGCCGCCGTCGGCTCGTCGAGCACGAGGATCGGCGCGTCTTTATACAGCGCACGCGCCAGCAGCAGACGCTGCTGCTCGCCGCCGGAGAACGCAGTCGCGCCCTCGTGAATGTCCTTGACCATCAGCGTGTTTTCTTTGTCCGGAAGGGATGCGATCTTTTCGTCGATGTTCGCCTTGCGCATGCAGTTCCACAGGCGGTCGCGGTCGATCTCCTCCTCGGGGCAGAGCGCGATGTTTTTCGCCACGGTCGCCGGCAGGAAATTGACCGACTGCAGCACGGTGGCGAACAGTGTGAAGTAGTCGTCCCTGCCGTAGGTCAGCACGTCCCGTCCTGCCACGCGGATCTGTCCGCTGTCCGGCGGCAGCAGTCCGCACAGGAGCTTGACGAGCGTCGTCTTTCCAGCGCCGTTGTCGCCGACGATGGCGACGTGCTCTCCCGGACGGATCGTCAGCGTGAAATCCCGGATGGTCGGTTTTTCCGCGTCTTCGTATGTGAATGTCACATGGTCGAACTCGATCGCGCAGGGCAGATCTTCACCTGCGGGAAGCGGTTCGCCGGTGCGCCCCCGCTCGTCCGGAATGTCAAGAAAGCTGCGGTAGTCGCTGACGGCGTGGGCACACTCCAGCGATTCGGAAAAGGCGTCCGCCAGCCGTGTCAGCCAACTGCCGAAGCCGGTGATCGCGCCGAGATAGAGCGCGAAATCGCCCAGCGGCATGTCCGTATGGATCTTCAGATGGATCAGATACGCGTACGCGCCGATCGTCGTGACGAGCATGAGCACGTCCTCGAACAGCGTATTGAACATGTGTCCCGTGTGGATGCGGTGCAGCAGAGAAACACGTTCCCTCAGACCGGTCTCCGCTTTGTGATCGAGCATCGGCTGCATCTCGTACACACGGATGTCCTTCGCCTCGGCGAAATCCTTTGAGCGCTGGGAAACGTAGTCCATCCGCAGGCGGATGCGCGCCTCCTCGTCCTTGAGCTTGTCGCGGAATCTTTGCAGCGCTTTCCATCCGAGCACGCTCAGTGCATAGCCCGCGATCAGCGCGGGGATAAACCAGAAGCTGCAGCGCACGATGATCGCCGTGAACGCGGTAAAGCCGAACAGCGCGGAAAACAGATGGATGTTGACCCAGATGAAAGCCGGCGCGCCGTTTCGCATGAGCGAATTCATCGCCTTTTCGCGTTTCGAGCGCGTGCCCTTGCGCGTAAAGACGTGGTAGTCCATGTCCATGATCTTATCCGTGATCTGCATGCGCCAGAAGCTGTTCTGCGCGATCTGCATAGAGTTGTTGCAGTACGCAGTCAGGAAGTTGTTTGCCGCGGCCAGCAGCACCGAGCATAAAGACAGCAAGCCGACCTTCCACAGCAGCTCCCCGGGCGAAACGTGCCGCTCGATGCAGTCGAGCACGACCTTCGGCAAAAACGCCGCCAGCACTGCCGACGCGGACGCCATCGGCGTCGTTGCCGCCGCCGCGATCATATACGATCTGCGGAACTTCCACTGCTCGCGGCACACGAACAGCAGATTGCCGAAATAGGCGTACGGCTGCTTCGTTTTTTCCTTTCTTTTCTCTTTCTTCCCCATAGATTCTCCCTGCTTGTTTTCGTTTGTACGAACGCTTTCGTCTGAATTTTACCATCCTGCGGCACCCCTGTCAATCCGTTGACTTTATTCCGATAATATGATAAACTATCCTGCGGAGGGATGGAAAAACGATGACTGAAAAGCGCGGATTGAAATGCTTATTGTATGCCGGTATCCTGCTGTGTTTCGTACTGATGTTCTTTTTCATCGTTCCGCAGTCGGATATGTTTTTATTTGCGCGCGACACCGAGCCGACGCTGCAAAGCGCCGCTCTGGGCGCATACGGCTACGGCAACGGGCGTTTTCTCGGCAATCTCGCCGGTATGTTTCTCTCGCACTATTTCGTGCTCGCGTTCCTGCCGCTCTCGCTGTGTCTGACGGGAATGATCTGGCTCGTCAACCGGATCGTCTTTTCCGGCAGCGTCAAGACCATCCTGCCGGACAAGTCCGTCATCCGCTTCAACCAGACGAACGACGTCGCGGCGTGCGACAACTTCGACGACTACGCCGCGGTCTACGCAGGTTCCCCGATCTACCCGTTCCGCTATGCTGTGAGCCATCTCGGCTACAAAAACCCGCAGAATCTCCACGAGCAGTTCTGAAAATCGGCGAAAAGACCGAAACTTTTCCCGTTTTCTTATTGAAATATGCAAAGCAGTATGATATACTTGTATAGATTCGGAATATCATAGGGAGGAATTCTTTTGAAAATCTACAACGCAAAAAATATCCGCAACATCGCCATCGCCGGTCACGGCGGCAGGGGCAAGACGACGCTCGCAGAAGCGATGCTGTTCCTGAGCAAGGCGTCCGACCGTATGGGCAAAGTCGCCGACGGCAACACCGTCATGGACTTTGACGCCGAGGAAAAGAAGCGCAAGGTTTCCATCTCCACCGCCGTCGCGCCGCTGGAGTGGAAGGACACGAAGGTCAATCTCCTCGACACCCCCGGTCTGTTTGACTTCGCGGGCGGTCTGAGTGAAGGCGTGCGCGCGGCCGAGGCCGTTCTGATCGTGGCAGCCGCAGGCGCGGGCTACGACGTCGGCGCCGAAAAGGCTTTCAAGGCAGCGAATCAGCGCGGTATCGCCAAGATGTTCGCCGTCACCCGCTGCGACGCGGAAAATACCGATTTCTACAAGACCTTCGAGGCGCTGCGTGCAGAGCATGAAACCGAGCTGTGCCCCGTGGTCATCCCCTATATGGAAGGCGACAAGGTCAAGGCGTACGTCAACCTCGCCACCGGCAAGGCGTTCTCCTACAACGGCCTGAAGGCGACCGAAGTGGCCATGCCCGAAAGCGATCAGATCGAAGAGATGAAGGCGATCTTCAATGAAGTCGTCGCCTCCGCGGACGACGATCTGATGGAGAAGTTCTTCATGGAAGAGCCCTTCACCGCCGAAGAGATCAAGAACGGTCTGTGTGCGGGCATCGCGGGCGGCTCCATCTATCCGGTCTTTGCATGTGCCGGTCTTACGGGTGAAGCGGTCGATCAGCTGCTTGACTGCATCGTCGACTACGCGCCGACCGCGGCGGACAACGCCGGCGAAGGCGATCTGAAGTGCGACGAAAACGGCGACCTCGCCGCGATCTGCTTCAAGACCGTTGCCGACCCGTTCGTGGGCAAGATGTCCTTCTTCAAGGTCGTTTCCGGCAAGATCACACCCGACGCGCCCGCGTTCTGCGCGCGCACCGGCGAGACCGAGCGCATGGGCAAGATCATCACCGTGCGCGGCGGCAAGCAGGAAGACGCAGCTGCCATCCCCGCCGGCGATATCGGCGCGGTGACGAAGCTCGCCGGCTTCAAGACCGGCGACACACTCTGCAGCGCGAAGAATCCCGTCGAGCTTGCGCCCATCAACTTCCCGGCGCCCTGCCTGTCCATGGCGGTCAAGACCCGCAAGAAGGGCGAGGAAGAAAAGGTCACCTCCGGCCTCGTTCGTCTGGCCGAAGAAGATCAGACCATTTCCTACGTTACCAACAGCGAGACGCGCGAGCAGGTCCTCTCCGGTCTGGGCGAGCAGCATCTGGACGTGATCGTCTCCAAGCTCAAGTCCAAGTTCGGCGTCGAGGTCGATCTGACCGTGCCGCGCGTGGCATACAGAGAAACCATCCGCAAGACCGTCGAGAAGCAGGGTCGTCACAAGAAGCAGTCCGGCGGCCACGGCCAGTTCGGCGACGTGTACATCCGTTTCGAGCCGATCGAAGGCGAAGATTTCGTCTTTACGTCCGACGAAGTCGTCGGCGGCGCTGTGCCGAAGAACTACTTCCCCGCCGTGGAAAAGGGTCTGCGCGAGAGCATTGCCAAGGGCATGATCGCCGGTTATCCGATGGTCGGCATCAAGGCCGCGCTGTATTTCGGTTCCTACCATCCGGTAGACTCCTCCGAAATGGCGTTCAAGACGGCTGCACAGCTTGCGTTCAAGAACGCGATCCCCGAAGCGAAGCCCACCATCCTTGAGCCGATCGGCACGCTGAAGGCCTACATGCCCGACGACAACCTGGGCGACATCATGGGCGACATCACCAAGCGCCGCGGCCGCGTGCTGGGCATGGGTCCCGCCGACGAGCCGAAGATGCAGGAGCTGATCGCCGAGGTCCCGATGGCCGAGATGGGCAACTTCTCCACCATCCTGCGTTCCGTCACTGCCGGCAGAGGCCACTTCTCCATCGAGTTCGCGCGCTATGAGGACGCGCCCGCCGACGTGCAGCAGAAGGTCATCGAAGAAGCGAAGGCCGCTGCGGAAGAAGAATAAGATCAAACGTACTATGGGGCTGCCGAACGGCAGCCCCTATTGTTATTTATAAAAGGAAAAGCGCACGCCGATCGACGTGCGCTTTTTTATTCTGTTTACGCTTCTTCCGGCTGCTGTACGGCGATGCCGAGATCCAGCAGCTGGATATCGTCCACGCGGGCGGGACATTCGGTCATCGGCTCGGAGGCGTTTTTGTCCTTCGGGAACGCGATCACGTCGCGCAGGCTTTCGCAGCCGAGCATCTGCATCACGATGCGGTCAAGACCGAGACCCATGCCGCCGTGCGGCGGTGCGCCGTAGCGGAACGCGTCGGTCAGGAAGCCGAACTTCTCGTGCGCTTCCTCGTCCGACAGACCGAGCAGCTTGAAGATGCGGTTCTGCAGATCGGGGTTCGTGATGCGGATGGAACCGGACGACAGCTCGATGCCGTTGAGCACGAGATCGTACGCCTTCGCGCGCACCTTCGCCTTGTCGCTCTCAAGATACGGCAGGCATTCGTCGAGCGGCGCGGTGAACGGATGGTGCATGGCAACGAACTGCTGCAGATCCTCGTCCCAGTCGAAGAACGGGAACTCCGTGATCCACAGGAAGTTGAACTGTCCCTTCGGCACGATGCCGAGCTTCTTCGCCACTTCCTGACGCAGCGCGCCCAGCACAGACAGCACCAGCGCGTTCTTCGTGTCGCCGACGATCAGCACGACGTCGCCGGGTTTTGCGTCCATCTTTTGGAGAAGCGCGCGGTTCTCGTCCTCGGTCAGGAACTTCGCAAACGAGGAGGACACCGTGCCGTCCTCGCCGAGCCGTGCCCACGCCAGACCCTTGGCGCCGATGCCGCGCACCATTTCGGTCAGCTTATCCACTTCCTTGCGTGTCAAGACGCCGAACGCGCCCTTCGCGGTGATGCCGCGCACGCTTCCGCCGCCCTGGATGGCACCGGTGAACACGCCGAAGCCGCAGTCCTTCACCACGTCGGTCAGGTCGCACAGCTCCATGCCGTAGCGCGTGTCGGGCTTGTCGGAGCCGTAGCGCTCCATCGCTTCCTTATAGGTCAGCCGCGGCAGCGGCAGCGGAATATCCACGCCCAGCACTTCCCGGAACAGACGCTGTACGTACCCCTCGCCGATCGCGAGCACGTCCTCGACGTCGACGAACGACATTTCGAGGTCGATCTGCGTAAATTCCGGCTGGCGGTCGGCGCGCAGATCCTCGTCGCGGAAGCAGCGCGCGATCTGCATATAGCGGTCGAAGCCCGCCACCATGGAAAGCTGCTTATACAGCTGCGGCGACTGCGGCAGGGCATAGAATTCGCCCTTGTGGATGCGGCTGGGCACGAGGAAGTCGCGTGCGCCCTCGGGCGTGGAACGGATGAGGATCGGCGTTTCGATCTCGACGAATCCGTTCTCGTCGAAGTAGTCGCGCGTGACCTTCGTCACCTTGTGCCGCAGCAGGATATTGCGCTGCAGATCGGGGCGGCGCAGGTCGAGATAGCGATATTTCAGTCTCGTCAGCTCCGCCGTCGGGCAGTTCTCGATGATCTCGAAGGGCGGCGTTTCGCTCTTGGCGAGCACGCGCAGATCGGTGACCTCCAGCTCGACTTCGCCGGTCGGGATCTCCGTGTTCTTGGCAGAACGCTCGCGCACGATCCCCTTCGCCATCAGCACGTATTCGTTGCGCGCCGCAAACGCCTTTTCAAAGACGGCGCGGTCGGTGCTCTCGTCGAACGCAAGCTGCAGGATGCCCGTCCGGTCGCGCAGATCAATGAAGATCAGCGCGCCGAGGTCGCGCTGGCGCTGTACCCAGCCCGCAACGGTGATCTCTTTGCCCGCGTCGGCAAGGCGCGGCTGTCCGCAATACATGGTCCGTTTCAGACCCGTCATAAAATCCATCTTTATTCCTCCAAACCAAACATTTCCTTGAGATCCGCTTCCATCGCAAGGATGGCGGTCTCAACGAACGTTTCGATAAAATCATCCGCAGCGATCTGCTTTTCCTCGCCCGTTTGCATATTCTTGAGCGTGTAGACGCCGGCGTCGATCTCGTTGTCGCCCAGCACGACGGTGTACTGCGCGCCGAGCTTGCCGGCATATTTCATCTGCGCCTTGAGAGAGCGTCCGCACGTATCGATCTCGACAGGGAAATCGGATGCGCGCAGGCTCTGCGCGATCGACGACGCCTCAAGCGCGGCACGTTCGCCCATCGTGGCAATATACAGCATACACGGGTCGGGCTTCGGGAATTCGATCCCCTGCCCGCGCATCACCAGCAGCAGCCGCTCGATGCCCAGCGCAAAGCCCAGAGACGGGACGTGCGTGCCGCCCAGCTCCTCGACGAGGCCGTCGTACCGTCCGCCGCCGCAGACCGTGCCCTGCGCGCCGATGTCGGTCGAGACGAACTCGAACACGGTGCGCGTGTAGTAGTCAAGACCGCGCACGATGCGGGGATTGACGGTATAGGCGATGCACATCGCATCCAGATGCTTCTGCACCGCGTCAAAATGCCTGCGGCAGTCGTCGCACAGATAATCGAGCACGACAGGCGCGTCCGCAGCGATCCTGGAACAAACCGGACTCTTGCAGTCGAGGATGCGCATGGGGTTCTTGTCAAGCCGGTCGAGGCACGTCGGGCAAAGCTCCTCCCGGCGGGACTCGAAATACGCCTTCAACGCGGCGTGGTATTCCTTGCGGCAAGCGGGGCAGCCGATGGAGTTGATCTCAAGCGAGAGACCCTCGACGCCCAGTGTTTCAAAAATGGTCTGCGCAAGACCGATCAGCTCCGCGTCCGCCGGCGGCTCCGATGCGCCGAGACATTCCACGCCGAACTGGTGGAATTCGCGCAGTCTGCCCGCCTGCGGTTTTTCGTAGCGGTAGCAGGACGTCAGATAGCTGACCTTCTGCGGCAGCGCCTCGTTGAACAGACCGTGTTCGAGGAACGAACGCACCGCGCCCGCAGTGCCCTCCGGCCGCAGCGTGATCGAGCGGCCGCCCTTATCCTCAAACGTATACATTTCCTTCTGCACCACGTCGGTTGTATCGCCCACGCCGCGCTGGAACAGCTCCGTGTGCTCGAACACCGGCGTGCGGATCTCGTGGAAGCCGTAGCGGTCCGCGATGCGCAGCATCGTCTGCTCCACGTATTGGTTCTCATGGCTGGCGGCAGGCAGCACGTCCTGCGTGCCCTTGATCGCCTTGGTAACAAGTGCCATAGTATTCCTCCGAAGAAACGGAAACGGACAAAAGGGAATTCATCCGTTTCCATGAATTATGATTTGGATCGAACCAGCTCGCGCCAGTCGAGATCGCCGCGGTTCAGGCTGTGGATCAGCGCCTCGGCGGTTGCGATATTGGTCGCCGCGGGGATGCTGTGTACGTCGCAAAGACGCAGCAGTCCCGCCTCGTCCGGCTCGTTCGGCTTCGGCGTGAGCGGGTCGCGGAAAATGATCAGCAGGTCGATCTCGTTGCAGGCGATCAGCGACGCGACCTGCTGGTCGCCGCCCTGCGCGCCGGCAAGCAGACGCTGGATCTGCAGACCCGTCGCTTCGCTGACGAGCTTGCCGGTGGTGCCGGTCGCCAGCAGCTTGTGACGGCTGAGAACGCCGCAGTACGCGATACAGAACTGTACCATCAATTCCTTTTTGGCGTCGTGCGCGATCAATGCAATGTTCATGCGAAGACCTCCTTATTGGAATGATATATGTGCAATCAGCGGTTGATTTTACGCATCGGTTTCGGTCGTTTCGGCAGTCTCGGCGGCTGCGTCGTCCTGCGTCTCGGTCTCGTCGTCCTTTTCCGCGTCCTCATGCGCGACGACGACCATCGTCGCCAGACGCTCGCCCTCGTTCACGCGCATCACGCGCACGCCCTTGGACGGGCGGGCAAACGTGCTGATGCTGCCGGCGGGAATGCGGATGATGATGCCGTCGGACGCGATGAGGATGACGTCCTCGTCCTCGTCCACCGTTGCGATCGCGGCAACCTTGCCGTACTTCTTCGTGTGGTAGTTGATGGTGCCGATGCCGCCGCGCGACTGCAGACGGTAATCGGACGGAAGGCTGCGGCGGCCGTAGCCGGTCTCGCTGACCGTGAGGACGGTCTTGCCCTCCTCGAGCAGCACCATGCCGACCACCTCGTCGTCGCCGCGCAGATGGATCGCGCGGACGCCTCTGGCCGTTCTGCCGATGGCGCGTGCGTCCTCCTCGTTGAAGCGCACGGACATGCCGTTGCGTGTGGCGACGAGCAGATCGTCCTTGCCGCCCGTCACGAACACCCACGCCAGCTCGTCGCCCTCGTCGAGGTTGATGGCGATCAGGCCGTTCTTGCGGACGTTGCGGTAAGCGGACAGCTCGGTGCGCTTGACGACGCCCTTGCGCGTGATCATGCACAGGAACTTGTCCTCGTCCTCTGCCGGTACGCGGAACATCGCGCTGACGCGCTCCTCGCCCGTGATGGGCAGAAGATTGACGATATTCATACCCTTGCTCGTGCGCGACGCTTCGGGGATCTCATAGCCCTTCAGGCGGTACGTCTTGCCGGCCGTCGTGAAGAATAGGATCTGGTCGTGCGTAGAGCAGGTGAACATCGTCCGCGCCACGTCCTCCTCGCGCCGGGTCATGCCCTTGACGCCCTTGCCGCCGCGGTTCTGCTGCTGGTAGATATCAACGGGCATGCGCTTGATGTAGCCCATGTCGGTGAGCGTGAACACGCAGTCCTCCTGCGGGATCAGATCCTCGATATCCATCTCGCCCGTCACGTTGACGATCTCCGTGCGGCGCTCGTCGTTGAACTTTTCCTTGATCGCCAGCGCCTCGGTTTTGATGCACGCGAGCACGAGGTCGTGGTTGGACAGAAGCTCGAGATATTCGCTGATCTTTTCACGAAGACCGGCGAGCTCCTCCTCGATCTTGATACGCTCAAGACCGGTCAGACGGCCAAGCTGCATCTGCACGATCGCCGTTGCCTGCACGTCGTCGAGCGAGAAACGCTCCATGAGCGCTTCCTTGCCTTCGGGGATCGACTTCGAGCGGCGCAGGATGGCGATCACTTCGTCGATGTAATCCAGCGCGGTCAGCAGACCCTCGAGGATATGGGCGCGTTCCTGCGCCTTTTTGAGGTCGAATTTCGTCCGGCGGACGATGACTTCGCTCTGGAAGTCGATGTAATGCGTGAGCATTTCCTTGAGCGTGAGGATCTTCGGCTCGCCGTTCACGATCGCAAGCATGATCACGCCGAAGGTCGATTGCAGCTGCGTGTAGCTGAACAGCTGGTTGAGCACGACCTGCGGATTCGCCTCGCGCTTGAGATCGACGGAAATGTACATGCCGCTGCGGCCGGAATAGTCGTTGACGTCGGAAATGCCCTCGATGCGCTTGTCCTTGACAAGGTCGGCGATGCTCTCGATCAGCCGCGCCTTGTTGACCATATACGGCAGCTCGGTGATGCGGATCTCGAAGCGGCCGTTTTTCTTTTCGACGATCTCCGTGCGCGCGCGCACCGTGATCTTGCCCTTGCCGGTGCCGTAAGCCGCGCGGATGCCCGCCTTGCCCATGATGATCCCGCGCGTCGGGAAGTCGGGTCCGGGAATGTACTGCATCAGATCGGCAAGCTCCGCCTCGGGATTGTCGATCAGATAGCACATGCCGTCGATCACCTCGCCCAGATTGTGGGGCGGGATGTTCGTCGCCATACCGACGGCGATGCCGGACACGGAACCGTTGACCAGAAGGTTCGGATAGCGCGACGGCAGCACGACCGGCTCCTTGAGACGGTCGTCGTAGTTCGGCATGAAATCGACGGTGTCCTTGTCGATGTCCGTGAGCATGCGCATGGCCATCTTGCTCATGCGCGACTCGGTGTAACGGTATGCAGCGGGCGGGTCGCCGTCGACGGAGCCGAAGTTGCCGTGGCCGTCGACGAGGATGTAGCGCATGGAGAACGTCTGTGCCAGACGCACCATCGCATCGTAGACCGACGCGTCGCCGTGCGGATGGTAACGTCCCAGCACGGAACCGACCGTGTCGGCGCACTTGCGGTACGCGCGGTCGGGGACCAGACTGTTTTCGTACATCGTGTACAGGATACGGCGATGCACGGGCTTGAGTCCGTCGCGCACGTCGGGCAGCGCACGGGACACGATGACCGACATGGAGTAGTCCAGGAAGGACTTGCGCATCTCGCGGTTGAGATCGACGTTGATGATCTTCTGGTTCAGCAGGTGCTCCCGGAATTCCGCGTGCTTCTGCTGTTCTTCAAACTTGTTCATACCGATTCGCCGCCTCCTTTCTTAAACGTCCAGATTCTGCACGAATTTTGCGTTTTTCATGATGAAATCACGCCGCGGCTCTACCTTGTCGCCCATGAGCAGCGAGAACGTCTCGTCCGCCTCCATCGCGTCCGAGAGCGACACGCGCAGCATGATGCGCGTCTGCGGATCCATCGTCGTTTCCCACAACTGCTCGGGGTCCATTTCGCCGAGACCTTTGTAGCGCTGGATGTCGCAGCTGCCGCCCAGCTCGGCGATCTTCTGGTCGCGCTCCTCGTCGGAGAACGCGTAGGCAAATTTCTTGCCCTTGCTCACCTTGAACAGCGGCGGCTGGGCGATATAAACGTGCCCCTCCTCGATGAGCGGGCGCATGTAGCGGAAGAAGAACGTCAGCAGCAGCGTGCGGATGTGCGCGCCGTCGACGTCGGCATCGGCCATGATGATGACCTTGTCATAGCGCAGCTTTTCGAGATTGAACTCGTCGCCGATGCCCGTGCCCAGCGCCGTCACGACGGGCGCCAGCTTGTCGTTGCCGATCACCTTGTCCAGACGCGAACGCTCGACGTTGAGCATCTTGCCCCACAGCGGCAGGATCGCCTGATACTGGCGGTCGCGGCCGTCCTTGGCGGAGCCGCCGGCGGAATCGCCCTCGACGATGTAGATCTCGGTGAATTCCGAGCTCTTTTCGGTGCAGTCGGCGAGCTTGCCGGGCATGGAGTTGCCCTCGAGCGCGCTCTTGCGTCGGGCGAGATCGCGCGCCTTTCTCGCGGCCTCGCGCGCCCGGGACGCGTCGAGCGCCTTGGAAAAGATGATCTTGGCGACCTGCGGATTCTCCTCAAAGTAGGTCATCAGCTTGTCGTAGACTGCGCCGGAGACCAGCGGCGTCATCTCGGTGTTGCCGAGCTTGCCCTTGGTCTGCCCCTCGAACTGCGCCTCGGTCAGCTTGACGCTGACGACGGCGGTCAGTCCCTCGCGGCAGTCGTCGCCGCTGAGATTCTTGTCGGCGTCCTTGAGGTAATTGTATTTGCGGCCGTAGTCGTTGAACACGCGCGTGAGCGCCGTTTTGAAGCCCGTTTCGTGCGTGCCGCCGTCCACGGTGTTGACGTTGTTGGCGTAGGACAGGATCAGCTCGTTGTAGCTGTCGTTGTACATCAGCGCGATCTCGGCCTCCTTGTCCTCCTTGACGACGCTGAAGTGGATCGGGTGCTCGTGCAGGGGCGTGAGCGCGCGGCTCTTTTGCAGGTAGTCCACGAAGCTCGACAGACCGCCCTCGTAGCAGTATTCCTTCTCGACGATCGCTTCGCTGTCGCGCAGATCGCGCAGCATGATGCGAAGACCCGCGTTCAGGAACGCCGATTCGCGCAGCCTGCGTTCGAGCACGTCGAACTCATAGATGGTCGTCTCGGTGAAGATCTCGGGATCGGGCTTGAAGCGGATAAGCGTGCCCGTCGCGTCGGTGTCGCCGATGACCGTCAGCTCGGACGCGATGTTGCCGCGTTCGAAGCGCTGCGCCCAGACGTGGCCGCCGCGCGAAACCTCGACCTCGAGCCACTCGGACAGCGCGTTCACCACGGACGAGCCCACGCCGTGCAGACCGCCGGAGACCTTGTAGCCGCTGCCGCCGAATTTGCCGCCGGCATGCAGCACCGTCAGAACCACCGTCACGGACGGCAGATTCATCTTTTCGTTCATCTCTACGGGAATGCCGCGGCCGTTGTCGCGCACGCTGATGACGTTGCCCGGCAGGATCTCTACGTCGATGTCGGTACAGAAGCCGGCCAGCGCCTCGTCGATGGAGTTGTCCACGATCTCATAGACCAGATGGTGCAGACCGCGCGGACCGGTGGAGCCGATGTACATGCCCGGACGCTTGCGCACAGCCTCCAGACCTTCCAGCACCTGGATCTGCTCGGCGCCGTATTCCTCGTCCACGGCGGTGTCCATCATTTCCACGTCGTCCTCGATCACTTCCGTCTCCTCGAACGCGATCTCCTCGGCGGGAACTTCGTTTTCTTCCTGTTCCTGTTCGATTCTATCCAGATCGTCCAAAGCGAAACCCTCCGTTTCTTGTGACATTTCTCTTAACCCTGCATGCCGCTGCCTGCGCCGCCCATCAGATTGGAAAGGAAGTTCGGTTTCTTTTCCTTCTTCGGCTTGTAGCGCGGCGGATTCTCCAGACGCATCCGCGCGCTCTTTCCGGCGGAGGATGCGAGATACTTGTTGACGCGGATCACGTTCACGCACAGCTCGTCGCTCATATAGTCCACGCAGTTCGCGATCATCGTTTCGTCGTTGTTCATGCTGCCGAGGATCGTGACGACGATCAGGCTCTGCACGTCGTTGACGCCGTTTTCATACATTTCGTTGAGCAGGTTGAACAGCTTTTTCATCTTGGCGGCGTTGTTTTCCCGGATGATGCCGAGCACCAGCGGCGTGCCGTAATGCATGAAGAAGTCCTCCGCGAGGAACTCGCCGTACGTGTCGACGTTCGTCTTGAACGCCGCACGCAGCTCCGGGAAGATCGCCGTGAACCGGTTGCCGAAGGAAGGCAGATCATAGAACGCGCCGTTGCGCACCGCCGACTTGGACACGGCGTTCGGCATCTTTTTCACCTGCGGCTTCTTGCCGCCGGCAAATTTTGCCGCGAGCGTCTCCGAGAATTCCTCCGCGACGTATTTCACGTCGCGCACGTCGGCAGTCTCGGGCTCGAACAGAGACAGGGACAGCCGTGTGAAGTCGCCCTTCTGCGCCACGTCCGGCGCGGCCTCGGCATAATACAGTCCGATGGCGTTGCCCGCGAATTCCACGCGCAGCGTGCTGCCGTCGGCGACGTAGGAAACGTACTGCGTGTCGCGTTCGGTCACGACAGGCACTTCGTTGCGCGCCGCATCCTGCGGATAATACAGCGAGAATCCCGCGCTTTTTACCGCGTCCTGCAGGTCGTCGGTCAGCGTCCGGAGCGCTTCGGAAACTTCGATCATAACAATATCCTCCAGCTTACAAAACTATTAGAGTTATTATACCACAGCTTTGCAGTTTTTTCAAGTAAAAAAACCATATATATGTAAAAATTATTATATATTTAAATAGCAGTAAATATATAGTACTGTGGGATAAAAAGAAAACCGCCGGAGCCTCCCTGTCGAAGGCTCCGGCGGAGTTTTTCGGTTCCGTTAAACCCAGTTTTTCTTGTAGAAAAAGTATGCGCTGCCGATCGAAACGACGATCGTGATCACGATCAGCACGCCGATCTGCATCGTCGGCGCAAAGATCATCACCAGAACGCCCGCAAGAATGGGCACGATCGAGAGCTTCGGCTGTTTGATGAAATAGGACGCGCCGATCGCACCGAACAGCGCGGGGATGATCTGCTGGAACGCCGGCGCGAACACGGAGCCCTCCGCGGTCAGCTTCGGCAGGATCGGCCGGAACAGCAGCACGCCCAGCGCAATGATGACGGTCGTCGTCAGCGAGGACGCGGCGATGGAGATCGTGGTGACGACCTCGCCCTCCTCGGTGTTCGGGCGCACCTTCGCACTGTCCATCGCGGAGATCGCGCAGGGCAGCTTGAGGTTGGCGATGTTGCCCGTCACGAACGACAGATAGCTGCCGCCCGCGCCCAGCAGCGGCGCGTAACTGATGACTTCCGCCACGGCGGTTGCCCAATACAGCGGCACAACGGCCGCCAGACCCTTCAGAACGCCGTCCAGCGGCGGCCAGGCGTTGTAGTGGATGCAGAACAGCACCGGCACCAAAAACAGCACACAGATCGTCGTCACGCACGAGATGCGTCCCCAGGTATGCACACGGTCAAAATACGTTCGCATGTCAATACCTCCATTCGATCAGCCACGCGGCGGGCAGCCACTGCGTGAGCAGGATCGCCATTCCCATCGCGCCGAGCATGCTGAACGGCATCGTGAAGTTTTCGAGCCATTTCAGCTTGAAGCGGTCGCACAGCTTCGTCAGCACGATCATCAGCAGGATCGCGAAAATCAGCGTCAGCACCGACAGCACGCCCGCGCCGTCGGTCGGATTCTCCTTCGTGCCGACGCCCGCGATCGCACGCGCGATGAACGCGGCGATCAGACCGATAAACGCGGCGGCGGAGATCACGTCCGCAAGCTTTGCGTTGGTCTGGGCGGCATGACCGATCTTTTTCTGGATCTTCTTGAGGAAAAACGGCAGCAGGATCAGCGGGAAAATGCAGCCGATCGTCATGACCCACATGATCGAGGAGAACTGCTTCGGATCCTGTACCGGTTCCGCAATGCTGCTGCCGAACACGTTCAGCGCCGCTTCGGCAGCCGTCGTTTCATAGGTGATGTTGCCGATGACCGAAAGACGGATCCACGGCAGGATGATGCCCAGCGCGTTTGCCAGCACGATGACCGTCGCCACGACGGAGATCGCCGGCGCGATCGAAAACAGGATGCTGTTGGTCACGGTGCCGCGCATCGTCTGCGCGGAGATGCCGAGCTTTTTGCCCTGCTTCCACGCCTTGACGAGAAAGAAGATCGACTGCGCCAGCACGAAGACGATCACCATCGCGGCAAGACCGTACATAAACGGACTTTCTTTAAAGTTCATTTTTCTCTCCCAAAACCGATGGCAGACGGGGTTCGCCATCTGCCATCGAATTCGAATATCTTATTTGTACATCGGGCCGTAGGCGGCGCAGGCGCGATAGTCCTGTCCTTCCTTGTCCATGCCGAACGCGTTCCAGCACGCCGGGCGGAAGATGTCCTCCTCGGGCACGTTGTGCAGAGCGACAGGAATGCGCAGGATGGACGCGAGCGCGATCAGATCCGCGCCGATGTGGCCGTAAGTGATCGCACCGTGGTTGGCACCCCAGTTGTTCATCAGATCATAGGACGACGCAAACGCGCCCTTGCCGGTCAGACGCGGAGAGAACCACGTGCACGGCCACGTCGGGTCGGTGCGATCCCACAGCACCTTGGACACTTCGTCGGGCAGGTGCACGGTATAGCCCTCGGCGATCTGGAGCATCGGGCCGAGACCCTTGACGATGTTCAGACGGTACATCGTGGCGGGCATCTGCGCGCGCGTCAGGAAGTGCGAGGAGAATCCGCCGCCGCGGAAGTAGCCGCGGTCGGAGGTGCACCAGTCGGTCGCCTTGAGCATCTTCTGAATGTCTTCTTCGGTGACGTTGTACCATTCCTTGATGGCCGGTTCGCCGTTTTCATCCAGACACTCGCCGCATGCGTCCAGACAGCACGCGCCGGAGTTGATGAGGTGGATGAAGCCCTTCGCCTCTTTGGCGACGCCCTCAAGGTCATAGCCCGTCACGCGCTTGACCGCTTCGGGGCTCCAATAGGTACGCACGTCGGCGAACATCTGCGGACGGTTGGTCAGCAGCTTGCCCAGCAGCATCGACAGACCGTTGAGCGTATCGTTCTCAGTCGCAAGGACGTACGGCTCGCGCGCGCCGTTCCAGTCGAACGACGTGTTGAGCATCGCCTCGGCAAAGTCGGCGTTCGGATAGAAGTCCGTCCACTGGCGCTGACCCTGGAAGCCGGCAGCGATCGCGTTGTGGCCGACCATTTCCTCCTCGCGTCCCTCGGGCAGATTGGGATTGCCGTTCATCAGGTCCTTGATGATGCACATCATCTTGACGGAGAATTCCCAGTCCTTCTCCTTTTCCTCGTCGCTCTTGCGGACGAATTCTGGGTTCTTGTCAAAGCCCTCGGGGCAGTTTGCCTTCGTCCACGCGAGCGCCTTCCGGAATTCCGCTTCGTCGTAGATGCCTTCCGTCATGCGGCGGATGATCTCGACCTCGTCCACGGACTCGACGCGCATGCCGAGGTATTCCTCGATGAATTCGGAATTGACGATCGAACCGGCGATGCCCATGCAGATGGAACCGATCTGCAGATAGCTCTGACCGCGCATGGTCGCGGCGGCAACGGCGGCCTTGCCGAAGCGCAGCAGCTTTTCACGCACGTCGTCGGGCATGGACATATCGTCCTTCTCGCGCACGTCCTTGCCGTAGATGCCGAACGCGGGCAGACCCTTCTGCGCGTGCGCCGCGAGCACGGCGGCAAGATACACGGCGCCGGGACGCTCGGTGGCGTTGAATCCCCAGACACCCTTGATGGTCATGGGGTCCATGTCCATCGTTTCGGAGCCGTAGCACCAGCAGGGCGTGACGGACAGCGTGATCGAAACGCCTTCCTTCTTGAACTGGCGCGCGCACTCCGCCGCCTCCGCGACACGGCCGATGGACGTGTCGGAAATGACGACCTTGACCGGTTCGCCGTTGGTGTAGCGCAGATTCTCCTCGTACAGCTTCTTGACGGAGAGCGCCATGCCCATCGTCTGCTCCTCGAGGGATTCACGCACCTTCAGCGGGCCGCGTCTTGCGTCGATGATCGGACGGATGCCGATCACGGGATATTCGCCGATAAGTCTTTGTTCTGCCATTGTGATGCTTCCTTTCTGTTGGTGTTTATGAATGAAAGATTCTGTCGATCTTTTCCTGCAAATAACCGGTAAGGCCCTGCCACTGGCGCGAAAGCCACGCGGCGACGGTATAGGTCGGGTACGGTTCGTCTTTCTCCTCGTTGAGGACCGCGTCGCCGGTCGTCACGCTGCCGGTGCAGCGGAATACCGTCCACGTGTAGTGTTCGACGTCGTTCTGATCGAACGTCAGCAGCGCGCAGCCGTGGCGGAAATTGCCGTTCCAGCGGTCGGAGTAGACCAATCCCAGGCGCAGGCCGCCGTATGTGCCCTCGGCGCTGACGTTGTGCACGTGACCGAAATACGCTCCGATCACGTTGCCGCACGCTTTCCAGGAACGGAACTGACGGGAGAAACCGTTTTTCAAAAGCCGGCCGCTGTCTTCGCCGCGCGCGGTACGCGGGCTCAGGCGCACCCGGATGAACCATTTGAGATGTTCCGCGCCGTCTGCCCACGGGGAACAGAGCCTCCAGAGCGTGTACGTCTCGGGTACGGGAATGTGCTGGAGCACGATCGCGGGAACGCTCCGGTCGTCGTTCAGTTCGCCGAACGCGTTCACCTGTTCGCCCGTCACGCCGCTTTTTCCGGTGTCCAGAAGGAACAGCCGCAGCGCTTCTCCCCCGTCCGTGCCGCGCACAGACAGCACGTTGTCCGTCCGCCCGTCCGCGTAGACGCGCGTTTCCGGCAGCAGGATGCCCTTCTGCCGCCGCAGCAGCGCATACCAATCCTCCGCCGTTACGCCGGCTTTATAGTCGTTGTTGCCGAGCACCGCCGTGTACGGTATGCCGGACGCGATGATCGGCGCGAACACACAGTCCAGCGCGACGCGGCAATTCTCCAGCGTTTCCTCATAGGACAGTTCGCGCGCTTCGCCGTCGCTGCCGTATTCCTTGCTGACGGCCCAGTTTTCCACCAAATCGCCCAGAACGACGATCAGGTCGGGCTGCGTTTTTCGGATCGCCGCATCGATCAGCGGCGCCATGTCCGGCTCCGGCGTCTGATCGTCCTGCGGATCAGCGATCAGCAAGATCTTAAACTTGCCCTGTGCGTCAAACCGCAGCGGTGCGGCAAACGCCTGCATGCCGCAAAGCAGCGTGACCAGCAGCGTCAGCAGCGCGCACGAGGCGCGTTTCACTTCGTTGCCTGCGCATACGCTTTGAACGCGGTTTGCCACGCGTCGACGTCCTGCGGCGCGTACGTGCGCACGGTCTCGCTGCGGGCGACGACCTCGCGCGCTTCGGCGACGTCGCGCAGCGCGCCGGACGCGATCAGCTGCACGGCGATGTTGCCGAGCACCGTCGCTTCGATGGGTCCCGCCTCGACGGGAACGCCGCACGCGTTGGCAGTCATCCGGCACAGAAGCGTGTCCTTGACGCCGCCGCCGATGACGTGGATCGTATTGTACGTTTTGCCGGTGCAGTCGGAGATCTTTTCGAGCGTCTGGCGGTATTTCATCGCAAGGCTCTCGTAAATACAGCGCATGATCTCGCCCACGCTCTGCGGAACGACCTGTCCCGTCTTTTTGCAGTAGTCGCGCACGCGCTGCGGGATGTTGCCGCGCGGAACGAATTCCGGCGCGTCGGGGTCGATGAAGCAGCGGAACGGCGCACATTCGAGCGCCAGCCGCTCGAGGTCGGCGTAGGAATAGTTCTCGCCCTCGCGCGCCCACTGCCGTCGGCTCTCCTGAATGAGCCACAGACCGATGATATTCTTGAGGAAGCCGGTCACGAAGCCGTAGCCGCCCTCGTTCGTCACGTTCATTTCCAGCGACTTTTCGTTGACGATCGGCGCGTCCAGCTCCGTGCCGAACAGCGACCACGTGCCGCTCGACAGGAACGCGAAGTCCTTCTCCTTGCTCGGGACGGCGCTGATCGCCGACTGCGTATCGTGGCCGCAGACCGCGATCACGGGCACCGGCTCTACGCCGCACTCGGCGCAGACGTCCTCGCCCAGCATCCCCGTTACCGTGCCGGACGGCACGATGTCGCAAAGCAGCCGGCGCGGGATGCCCAGCTTGTCCAGGATCTCATCGCTCCACGTGCGCGTGCGGATGTCGACCATCTGCGACGTGGTGGCGATGGAATACTCGGTGTGCATTTCGCCCGTCAGCAGATAGGCGAACAGATCCGGCATGAACAGCATCTTATGCGCCCGCTCGAGGATATGCGGGCGGTATTTGCGCAGGCTCAGCAGCTGGAACACCGTGTTCAGCTCCATGAACTGGATGCCGGTTTTTTCATAAAACTCCGCGCGCGGGATGACCTTGAACGCCTCGTCGATCATGCCCTTCGTGCGCAGATCGCGGTAATGCACGGGATTTTCCACAAGGCAGCCGAATTCGTCCACGAGACCGAAGTCCACGCCCCACGTGTCGATGCCGATGCAGTCGAATCCGCCGGCCAGCTTCGCCTTGATGATGCCCTGCTTGATCTCAAAAAACTGCCGCAGCACGTCCCAGTACGTCGTGCCGTGCACGTCCACGGGATCGTTGGAAAAGCGGTGCACCTCCTCAAGCTCGATCCGCTCGCCGTCAAACACGCCGAGGATGGCGCGCCCGGACGACGCGCCGAAGTCGAATGCCAGAGTGCGAATGGGTTTCTGCATCATACGACGACTCCCTTTTTCAGGATAACGTTGGCATAGATCGCCGTTTCGCCCGTAGCGATCACAGCGTACGCCTTCTTTGCACGGTCGTAGAACGCGAAGCGCTCGACCAGTTCGAACTGCTTGTCGCCCTCGTTCGCGCGCACGACGTCCTCGTACTGCGCCCAGATCGCGGGACGGTTCGCCGCGTCGCCGTTGTCCATCAGCGCAACCGGCGCGTCGACGTAGGTGTCCAGCGGCATGAGCCTGAGGATCGCATCAAGGATCTCCGGCACGCCGTGGCCGTCCAGACGGACAAGGCGCTGTGCGATCGAGGCGGCGGGGAAATTGCCGTCGCCGATCACGATCTCGTCGCCGTGACCCATTTCCATCAGGATTTTCAGAAGCTCCGGCGAGAGGATGGGAGAAATGTTTTTCAGCATGAGAAACGTCCTTTCTTTTACACTCTGAAGAAGTTGAGCTTGGTCTTGTCATTGATCATATTCATGATCCATTTGCAGACGAAGATCGCGATCACGCCGTACACGATGCCGAACAGCGCGCCGAAAATGACGTCGGTCGGGTAATGCACGTGCACGTAAATGCGCGAGAACGCGACCAGCGACGCCAGAAGGAACGAGGGGATAATGACGTACGCTTTCTTCGACGTGCACAGTGCCGTCGCCGCGGCAAATCCCGAGGACGAGTGACCGGACGGGAAGGAAAAGCTGCTCGGCCGCTTGACCAATTCCGGATAGACGAACCAGTCCTTCCAGACCTCCAGATTATACGGACGCGTACGGGCGAACAGATTCTTCAAAATGAAGTTGTTGCAGACCATCATGATGACAAGCGCGCCCAGAACCGTGGCGCCCACCTTGCGCGTCTTTTTGAAGCACAGCAGCAGAAGCCCGATCAGGATCCAGAGGATGCCGCTGTCGCCGAGCTTCGTCAGAAAGACGAGAATGGGTGTGATGACCGCGGAAATGCCGAGATCAAAGACCTTTTCGACCCAGAGGAAAATGGCTTTGTCGAAGTTCAGAAATGCCGAAAAATCCATAGTGTTTTTTCTCCTTTTTTGCAGATTGAACGATCAATCCATAGTTATTCATATTGTACCACATTCTATGAAAAATGCAATCATTTTTTCCTTAAAAGGGAGACGATTCTTTGAAAAGAATTTACTTTTTCTTTGCATCTTTTTTCACCCGTTCTGATAGACTCACAGACGGAGGTGAACGAGATGCGAAAGATCGGTCTGCTCTGTCTGATCGTCTGTCTGCTGTTCCTGCTGCCGTCCTGCGCGGGCGTCGCACAGTTTGCGACGGTCAAAGTCGGAGAGAGCGAAAAATTCACGAAGGACGAGATCAGGGAAGCGGTGCGCGTCGTGCGCGAAAGCGCGTTCGACGAAACGTTCGTCGTACGGATCGTCTATGATGAGACGCGCTCGGACGAGACGATCCGCAGCTACATGGAAAACGGGCTCGGCAGAACAAACGGCGTCCGGGAGGAAAACGTGATCGTGCTGTTCACGGACTTCTTTACGGGCGGAAACACCGGCGCGCTCAATCCGCACGACCTCTATACCGGCTACGGCTGGACGCTCATCCGCGACGGCAAAGACGGCGCGTGGGTTTTGGACGACTGCGGATACGGATGATCGGAAAGGAGCACCAAACATGAAAAAGAAAACCGTTGCAAGCGTCACCGTGCTGTTTTTGCTCGCGGCGGTCTGTGCGATCGTGCATTACACGATCAATCCAACCATCGTGCGCGAAGTCTGCGACGACGCGGCGCCGAAGATCGCGGAAAGCTGGCTGCAAAAGCAGATCTCCCTGCGGGACTACGAGGTGACCGAGGCGCATTTCTTTACGTTTGAAGACCCGCAGACCAAATACGTCGCCATGACCTACTCCGTCAGACCGTACCCCCATTCGTCCGCCTGCTGGTACGCCGGCAACGGAGAGGACGGCGGCGACGGATGGCTGGTCGAAAAGCACGGATTCATCTCGTACCGGCGGGTCGGTCCTTTCGTCGTGACCGGCACCGCGTGCAATACGGGACCGTAAACAAAAAACAGACCGCAACACGCGTTCAGCGACGCGCATGCGGTCTGTTTTTTCACGTTCTTTCCTTTTGCCGTTTGAACTCCGCGACGGCGGCTTCAATGAGCGTGTCGAGCTCCGGCGCGGAGATCGGCACTTTCTTTTCCGCCAGCAGACGCAGGATCGTCTCGGCGGCTTTCGCCTTTCTGACGCTCCCCGCCTCGTCCGCGTACAGCTGCTGCACCGCGCGGACACAGTCGGAAGCGACGGTGTGCTTCGTCCCATCCTGCGTATAGCGTGTCAGGATGCGCCGCAGGCCTGCCGCGGCGGCGCTCAGGAGCACGGTCAGCACCACGTACAGCAGCGGGAACGCGATCTCCTGCCAGATGAATTCTCCGGTTTTCACACGTCCTGCCTCCTTTCCAGCGATCCGATTTTTTGTTCGTGCAGCGCGAGCGTCTCCTCGATCTTGTAGGTGCGCTCGATCAGACTGTTGTGCTGCGCGACCTTGTCCTCGAGCTGCGCGAGCCGGTAGTTTGTCAGCCGCGTGCCGGTGAGGATGCCGCCGAACGTTCCGGCAAGCGTCCCCACGAGCGACAGCAGTCCGACGATCACAGATTGATCCATAGGTGTTCCTCCTGTCTTCAATAGAAAAAGAGAGAGCCGAACGACTCTCCCGAACGAAGCGCGACGCACGACGCCTCACAATTCTATAATACAGGATGATCCGCGATCCGTCAAGAAAATAGAACAAACGTTCATCATAAATTCATAAAAAACAGCCGCCCCCAACGGGACGGCTGTACGCTTTGAAGAAACTTATTTGACTTCGACTTTCGCGCCGACTTCTTCGAGCTTCGCCTTGATCGCTTCGGCGTCGTCCTTGGAAACAGCTTCCTTGACGGGCTTCGGAGCGTTGTCGACGAGATCCTTCGCTTCCTTCAGGCCGAGACCGGTCACTTCGCGAACGACCTTGATGACCTTGATCTTCTCCGCGCCGACGTCAGCCAGGATGACGTCAAACTCGGTCTTCTCTTCAGCAGCAGCAGCGCCTGCGTCCACGGGACCGGCAACAGCAACAGCAGCAGCGGCGGAAACGCCGAATTCATCTTCCACAGCGTGCACAAGCTCGGACAGCTCGAGAACGGTGAGGGTCTTCAGTTCTTCGATGATCGCAGTGATTTTTTCAGATGCCATGATTGAATCCTCCAATTTCTTTCAGTGTAGTGTTTGTTTACGCTTCTGCCTCGGCAGGAGCAGCCCCTTCGTTCTGCTTGTCCACGATCGCCTGGATGGCGCGTGCGAAGGATGCGATGGGTGCGTTGAATGCGTTGCAGACGGTTGCGAGCAGCACCTCGCGCGTCGGCAGCTTCGCCAGACTCTGGATCATGTCCAGATCGATGACCTTGCCGTCCAGGAAACCGCTCTTGACCGCGAAGGTCTTGTGCGCGTCCGCGAACTTGCAGAGAATACGCGCTGCTGCGACGTGATCCTCGGCGCTGGTGGCGATAGCGGTCGTTCCGTTGAGGTACTCGTCCATGTCCAAACCGACTTCCTTGGTCGCAAGACCGAGAAGGCGATTCTTAACGACGGTGTACTGCACGCCCGCTTCACGCAGCTCTTTACGCAGCGAAGTGTCGTCCGCGACCGTGATACCCTTGTAGTCCACGATGACGCCCGCGACGGAGTTCTTCAGCGTGTCGGCAAGACCTGCGACGACCTGCTTCTTCTGTTCGAGCACTTTTTCACTCGGCATGATTTCACCTCCATGTATTTGCTGAAATCGAATGTGCGGCAAAAACCGCATCAAAAAAGCCCTTTCCCGAATACCGGAAAAGGGCGCTGGAATCCTTAAAAAACCGCGCTCGTTCCTTTCCTCGGCAGGCGGGCAAACCCATTATGTGCCGGAGCACACCTGCTGTCTTTGGGAGGACAGCTCAATTACTATAGCACGGTTTGTGTACTTTGTCAAGACTTTTTTCCGTATTTTTTAGCGTAGTACGCACGCACGATATGCGACGGGACGGTTTTTGCCGCCTGCTTTGCGAGGATCATCTTTTCCTGCGCGGGCGTCAAGCGCACATTCGCATTCGCGAGCTTTGTGTTCATGAACGCGCGCATCTCGTCCTGCAGCCAGTGCGTCCCGTCCGTGCGCACACGGTCGCGCAGTTCGCCGTAGCCGGGCGCGTCTGCATCGGGGATGAGACCGACGGTCAGAAGCGCGTGTCCGTTGTAGCAGTGCGGCATGCGGCATCTTCCCACCGGCGATTCCGGGAACGGATCATCCGGGTTGGCAAAGACATTCGGCACGCTGCCGCCGCCG
>CADAGA010000004.1 GCA_902787275.1 Oscillospiraceae bacterium
CATCTGACGCGCCGTGAACATCCCCGTTTTTTGAAACGAAAAAAAGCCGCTGATTTCCTTGCTCCAAAAATCAGCGGCGTATATTATTACGCTCAAACAAGGTTTCAATTTCCCCCGTGATACTTTACTATAAAGGTGCCATTTGAAAGAGAAGTCAAAAACCTTGGCTCGCATTTGCACGAATATCTCTTTTGAATATGGTTGCACGTGCAAAGAAATTGGTCGCGCCCACCGAAAACTCGGTTGTACGCGCAGATGTTTATGCAACCATAGACACGAAAAATGCATCCTTTTCCGTGAAGCTTTACACTATATCACGGATAATTCTGCTTTGAGATAATATGGCGCAGCTCGTGGGATGGACACGGGAATTCAGCACCTGTCCCATCAGGTTTTGTAAACTATATCGTAAAGATTAAGGGCAGTAGTCCAAATCAATTATAAATCGGACTGTTTCGTGTAATCCGTTTGGTCCAGCTTCACATATTGTTCAGCAAGGGGAAACAGTACAACGAACAGGTCGGTCACGACATTGAATACCATCAGATTATGATAATCGAATACGATCCAAAACAGTAGAATATCCACCGCATTAACGATCCGCAGGGCGCTGGGGCTTTTCGTCAGATAATAGCCGCCAGAGCAGAACAGAAAGCTCAACGCCGGCAGATAGTCCACCCATGTACCACCGACGCGATAGGCGCACCACGCCGAGAAGGCTGTCCCGAACAAAAGAGCCGCCGCTTTGAGCGCAATGCCTTTTTTAAGGTTCGGGTATTTCAGGCATATAAAGTTCCGCAACGCCGCAAATATTGTCGCCGCTGCCGCGTCATAACAGCCAATGATGACATACGCTATGAGTGTCAGCAGCATCATGCCCAGACTTATCCACAGCATACTGTCTCTTTTGGTATGTAAACTATTGAAAACAACAAGCAAAAAACAGATAAGCGCAAGGAAGTTTGACAGAACCAGACTGAAAACGTAACTCATGGGCGTTCCCCTCACAGATAAGAGACCTTTACGACAGCTTCTTGTATCATGATCGTCACGCCATAAGTATTTTGCAAATTCTCCGCGATCTCATATACCGTTTTTCTTGAGATGTCCATAAACGCAATCTGCATCGAATCGTCGAACTGAATCTCGCCGTTTGAAACGA
Organism: Oscillospiraceae bacterium; assembly: GCA_902787275.1. GTDB lineage: Bacteria > Bacillota > Clostridia > Oscillospirales > Acutalibacteraceae > UBA1425. The sequence goes on from CADAGA010000004.1 coordinate 1,163, forward strand.
ATGCGCCCTGTGTATTCTGGTTGATCGTAAAACCCGAAATATCGTAATTCATCAAGCTTTTGTCCAACTCGTTGATCATTTCTTCCGCCGTTTTGTTTTCGGGCGTATTCAAAAAGATGGTGTAGCAGGTGTTTTTCAGGTCAACGATCTCGTTCCCGAACTGATACGCAAACGACGTGACGGCAAATATGAGCGCGAGCAGCGACGGAAGGATATACAGGAATCTCACATCGATCTTTCGCGTTGCCTTGGTGTTTCTCTCTTCCATAGACTTTCTCCCTTCGTGATGTCTGCAATGATTTGATGGTATCAAGCCGGACAAAAAAGAACCCGGCTTTGGGTGATTTTAAAAGGCGTGCGGCCGTTAACCGCGCTGCGGCAGGTATCGATCGTCTGCTGCATTTTATCAGCCGTTTTATCGTTATGGTTGCACGTGCAAAGGTTATGCGACCAAAACACAAAAAATGCAACCATTTTCGTGAAACTTTGCGCTATTTCGTTTTTGACCTGCGTTTGCTGTCCGGAACGGTACCGAACGATCCCGGTTTCCCTCCGTGATGAACCCCTGACCCATCGAAACCCCTTGTATATCAGCGAAAAACGAAAAATCGCTGTCACAGTTACATTGTATCAAAACAACCGTGACAGCGTGGCGCGCCTGAAGGGACTCGAACCCCTGGCCCTCTGCTTAGAAGGCAGATGCTCTATCCAGCTGAGCTACAGGCGCATATTATGGAGCGGGTGATGGGAATCGAACCCACACAACCAGCTTGGAAGGCTGGGATTCTGCCATTGAACTACACCCGCATATTGCGACGGTGATTATTGTAGCAAATCACCGTCGTTTTGTCAAGAGATTCGGGCGAAAATCTTAGTTCGCTTCCACGAAAATATCGCCCATGAACGCCGTAACACGCATTTCGGTCGGCGGCGTATCAAGACGGTTGACCAGGATCGACGCGATCCTGTCCTCGACGTTCTTGCGCACCGCGTTGCGCAGATCACGCGCACCGCGCTCGCCGCCGCTCGCCTTCTGCGCCAATGCAGCGGGAACGTCGTCCGCCCAAGTCAGCTTCACGCCCTTGTCCCGCAGCGGCTCGATGAGCTCCGTGAGCATCAGGTTCGCGATCTTTTCCATCGACTCGTCCGACAGATCCCGGAACACGACGATCTCGTCCACACGACCGATGAACTCCGGCCGCAGGAATTCCCGCAGCGCCTTCATCGCCTTCTCCGTCGACGCCTCCTGCTTCGACTTGCCGAAGCCGAGCGCGCCCTCTCTGCGGTCGCTGCCGGCGTTGGACGTCATGATGATGACGGTGTTCTCGAAGTTGACCGTGCGTCCCTGCGCGTCGGTAATGCGTCCTTCGTCGAGGATCTGCAGCAGGATGTTCATCACGTCCGGATGCGCCTTTTCGATCTCGTCGAACAGGATCACGGAGTACGGCTTGCGGCGCACCTTTTCCGTCAGCTGACCTGCTTCGTCGTAACCGACGTAACCGGGCGGCGAGCCGATGATGCGCGACACGGAATGCTTCTCCATGAATTCGGACATATCGAGCCGGATGAGCGTTTCCGGCGTGTCAAACAACTCCGCCGCGAGCTGCTTGACCAGCTCCGTTTTGCCCACGCCCGTGGGACCGACGAAGATGAACGACGACGGTCTGCGGCGGGGACTGATCTGCACGCGGCCGCGGCGCACGGCCGCCGCCACGACGTCGATCGCCTCGTCCTGACCAATGATCTTTTCGCGCAGCCGGTCGGCAAGTCCCGCCAGACGGCGCATATCGCTCTCGATGATCTTGCTGGCGGGGATGCCCGTCCAAAGCTGGATGACGTGCGCCAGATCGTCCTCGGTCACGTAGCAGTCCGCTGCCTCTTTTTCGAGCTGCTCGCGCTTTTCTTCCTCGACGATCAGTTCGGACTTGACCTTTGCAATCTCCTCATAGTCCGTCTGCTCCGGCTGATCCATGAGCGACTGCTGCTCGGCGTTGAGCTCGTCGATGCGGCGACGGCACAGCTCCAGCTCACCGATCGCTTTGTTGCGCAGATTCGCGCACGTGCACGCCTCGTCCAGCAGATCGATCGCCTTGTCCGGCAGGAAGCGGTCGTTGATATACCGCTCGGACAGCACCACGGCCTTGCGGATGAGCGAATCGCTGACGTGCACGCCGTGGAAGTTTTCATAGTACGATTTCACGCCGCTGAGCATCTCGCACGTATCGTCGATGGACGGTTCCTCGACCTTGACCGGCTGCAGGCGCCGCTCGAGCGCAGCGTCCTTTTCAATATATTTACGGTATTCCGTGAACGTCGTCGCGCCGATGATCTGGATCTCGCCGCGCGAGAGCGAAGGCTTGAGGATGTTGGCAGCGTTCATGGAGCCCTCGGCGTCGCCCGTACCGACGAGCGAATGCACCTCGTCGATGAACAGGATGATGTTGCCCTCCTGCTTGACCTCCTCGACCAGCCCCTTGATACGGCTCTCGAACTGGCCGCGGAACTGCGTGCCGGCGACCAGCGCCGTCAGATCCAGCAGATGGATCTCTTTGTCCAGAAGGCGCACGGGCACGTCGCCCGACGCGATGCGGATCGCGAGCCCCTCGGCGATCGCCGTCTTGCCCACGCCCGGTTCGCCGATCAGACAGGGATTGTTCTTCGAGCGGCGGCAGAGGATCTGCACGGTGCGCTCGATCTCTTTTTCACGGCCGATGATGCGGTCGATTTTGCCGTCGCGCGCTTTCTGCGTCAGATCCGTGCAGTAAAGAGAGAGGAACTTGCGCTCCTTTTTCTCCTGCGGCTTCTTCTCTTTCCTGCGCTTTTTCTTTTTATCTTCCTCGGCAGGCGCGTCGTTCTCCTGCGGCTGCGCTTCACCCTGGCCGAACATCTGCATGAACGGCAGCGTGCCCGCACCGCCCGATTCAAACGAACCGTCCGTGCCGAACATCTCGTCATATTGCGCGGAAACGTCGTCGATCTCATCCTCGGAGATACCCATGCTCTGCATCATCTGCTTGATGGGACCGATGTTCATTTCCATCGCGCATTTCATGCAAAGCCCTTCCTGCGTGCTCTTATCGCCTTCCATCTTGGTGATAAAAAACATCGCGGGACGCTTTTTGCATCGGCTGCAAAGTACCTGTTTCATTGATCGTCTCCTTGTTGATTTGCTTCTTGCTCAAGTTTTTTCTTGCGCTCCTGCAGCAGCCGCCACACGCCCGGGAAATAGCTGAACAGCGCTGTGAAGCACAGCACGACGGACACGCCGACGAGGATCTGTAAAAGCAGCGTCGGCGCCGTCCAGAGATTGCGGAACGCGCCGATCTCGGGACCGAACGCGATGATGAACAGCATCACGAGATAATACGCAAACGTGGCGACCTTGCCGTAGATCTCGGCGGCGCCGGGACGAAGGCCGATGCTCAGAAGCCACACGCTCATCACGACCATGAACAGCTCCTTGCCCACGAACAGCAGGAACACCCAGCTGAACGCGCGCATCTCCGGCGACTCCTGCGCACTGCGGAAAAACAGGAACAGCAGCACGGCGACGGTGATCTGCGTCAGCTTGTCAGCCAGCGGGTCGAGGATCTTGCCCAGGTCGCTGATCTGGTTGAAACGGCGTGCGATCTTGCCGTCGACAAAATCGGACAGTCCCGACAGGAACAGCACGAACACCGCCCAGATCGGATACCCCTTCACAAACAAGACCGCCATGATCGGCACCATGATGATACGCAGCGCCGAAAGCAGGTTCGGGATCGTTTTCCAATTCTTAAAAAGTCCTTTTATGTTGTCCGATAAACTATCCATGTTGTTTCCCTCCGCGGAAATACCGCCTTTAAATTTTTTATCGGAACAGTCCGTCCGAAAACGGACTGTTTGCCACAAACGATACGACGCGGGAATTCTCCACCGCGCTGCCGAATTCGCCCTGGGCGATCTCGCCTGCCACGCGCAGCAGCATCGCCAGCACCGCGACAAGCACCGCGCCCTTTAAAAGCCCGAACACCGCGCCGAGCGCGCGATCCGTCGTCCCGATCAGGGGAAGCTTGTGCAGCGCCTTGCCCACCGGATTCAGCAGAAGCACCGCCAATCCCGAGATCACCAGCAGCATGGCAAGGAACAGCACGGCCTTCAGCGCTGCCTTGCAGATCGGCGCGAGACAGTTCTTTTCCAGCGCGGCCGCCGTATTCTGCGGCAGATGCGCCGCTTTTTCCTGCAGCGTGCCGACGTCGACGCCCACGCCTTCGGCAGCCTTTACCGCAAAGTCCGGCAGGCCCTTCAGAACGTCGTTTGTATACTCTGCCGAGAGCGTCGCGTCCGCAGCGCTTTGGATATTCTCCTCCGCCAGCGCCAGCACGCGCTCGTGCAGAAAGCGGTCGTAGCAGGTCTCGGCCAGCGGGGCGCAGAAATGCAGCGCGATCGCGGCAGCCGCGACCCACGCGACGATCCCCGCGAGCGAGCGCACCAGACCCAGATGCGCACAGCGCAGGATCGTGCACAGAAGCAGCAGCAGCAAAGCGCCGTCCACCGCATAAAGAATCGCGTATTCCACAGATCTCTCCTTATCCGAACCATTGATTGAGCAGCCAGAACAGACTGCCGCGCAGAAAACGCCGATAGCTCCTGTCCTTCACGCGGGACGATTCCACCAGCAGGTTGTCGAACGTGCCCTTGCCGAAAAAGCGGCTCGTCTGCAGCACGGCGTTTTCCGTGTCGCCGCGGAACGTCAGGCGCGCGTTCGTCACGACGGAATTGAACTTTCCGTCCGCGCGGAAGCCGACCTCACGGCCGCCCGCCGCGGAATACCAATAACAATAGCAGTTGGAATAGACGTTCGACACGTTGCCGACCGTGCGGAAGCCGACGCAGAACTGGTCGCTGTAGCAGAAATCATACACGTTGCTGCCGCCCTCGTCGAGAAACGCACAACTGTTTTCATAGTCCGTGTAATCCGAATAATACAGCGGATGGATATTGCGCAGCGCGTTCGCGCCCGAGCGCAGATGCACGCCTGTAAACACGTACCCGATGCGGATATTCGTAAAGGTATTGTCGTACCCATCGACGAGGATGCCCACGGAATCCGTTCCGCCCGTGCCGATGATGTTGACGTCGCGCACGTCGGCGTCGGACGAACCGGCATTGGCGCCGTGAAGGATATGGATGCCGACGACCGCGTTTTTGATCGACGTTTCGCGGATCGCCGTTTCTCTGCCGCCCTCGATCGTCACGCCGCCGGTCACGCCGCTGCCGTCGAGCACGCCGCCCGTCAGCGCATAATTGCTGCCCGGCGTCGCCGTGTCGTTGGCGGGGTCCTTCGCGCCTAGCCGCACGAGCGCCTCGCCCGCAAAGTCCGGCGTCGCGCGCAGCACCGCGTAATTCGACAGCCGCAGATCCACGCTCTTTCGCGGATCGGCCGGCGTACAGATCGGGTGCGACAGCAGATATACACCGTCCGGGATCCGGATCGTCCGGTTCGGGTTTTCGTCGATGAGCGCCTGCAGCGCATCCGCCGCGTCCGTTTGCCCGTCCGCCGGGATCAGGTCGGCCGAAACCGCGTCCGCAGCCTGCGCGCAAAAGCAGAACGTCGTCCAAAGCAGCGCGGCGCATACCGCCGCCGAAAGCCATCGTTTCATCATTCGTTACTCCAAGTAGTATACCACCGCAAACGTGCCCGCGTCAACCGTCATTCCTCCGGCTGCGTGTGCTCGCCCGATGCGGGGAACGCCTCGATCCGGTCGTTGAACAGCACGAACACCGTCCGGTCGTTCAGACAGATGCTCCGCGCCGCCTGCACGAGATGCAGCGTACCGACGCACAGGCCGGAATTGTTGTACGTCAGCACCGCGTCGTCCGTCAGAACGGACGTGTACGCGCTGCTGCGGGACATGCCCTTGAGCTTTTCGCCGCAGTCGACCTCGAATGACGTCTCGCCGTTTGCCGAAACGCCGCGCAGCTTCGACGCATGCTCGTTGCCGTAAGTCAGCAGCGCCAGCGACGCTTTGCCGCTCGGGTCGGCGCTGAAAAACTGCAGCGTATCGCTGCCGAACGGCGTCTCGGGCTGCTGCGTCTTGTGGCGCAGCGTCGTCAGCAGCGTGCTGCTGCACGCCGTCACGGTGCTGCCGTTTGCATGCACGTGGAACAGCGACGTCCCGTCGTACGTATAGTCCGCGACCGGCTCCGTTTTGTCAAAGCGCAGTACCAAAAGGCGTGAATACGCCGACGCGTTCTTGGCGCCGACCACGGTCAGCGCGACGCCGTTATGCGTGAACGCGACGTCCGTGATGTATTCCGAAACGCACTTGAACTGAAAGAAAGCGCTGCCGTTCGGTTTGTAGACGGTCAAGATGCTCTTGGTGTTGTCGGACGACACGGCGACCGCGATCCGTCCGTCCTCCGCAAGCGCGGCAGTCAGGATCGGTTTTTCCGTCTCGCCCGTGCGCAGCTCGGCCGTCTTGCTCAGCAGCATATACCGCGTCCCGCCCCGGTCAAACAGCAGCACCCGTCCGCCGCACGCGTCCACGGCAGGCGCCGTATACGTGTGCCGCACCGACTGCAGCGGCGCGCCGGATCTCGTCAGGATGTCGATCTTGTCCGTGCGCAGCACGCCGACTCCGCCGCCGATCTGTACCATCTGCTCCACGCTTCCCGCGTCCGCGATATAGGGAAACGCGCCGTCTCCCTTGACCGAAAACGCGGTGAACACGTCCGCCAGATTGGACAGCGGCACACGGCCGAACGTCCGCGACACGGCGTACAAGCTGCCGAAGATCACCACGAGCGCGCCCGCGAGCACAAGCAGCACGCGGCGCAGTAACTTTTTGGAAATCCTGATCTTCCGTTTTTCCATCATTCCACATCCCGAAAATCGTATTGTACGGATTGAAGATACAGACCCTGCGGCGGCGCCGTCACACCGGCGCGGGATCGGTCGAGTGAAGCGAGGATCTGCGGTATGCACCCCTGCGGGAGCTTGCCGGACGCAATATCGAGAAGCGTCCCGACCATGATTCGGACCATGTGGTACAAAAAGCCGTCCGCCTGCACCTCGAACAGGACCGTCTCCCCTTCGCGCCGCACGCAAGCGTCCGACACGGTGCGCACCGTGTCCTCCACGCTGCCGCCCGCTGCCGCAAACGCCGCAAAGTCGTGCGTGCCGAGGAACGCCTGCGCCTGACGGTGCAGCATGTTCTCGTCCAGCGGAAACGGAACCGTCGTCGCCCGCCCGACCGCGAACGGGTCGCGGAACGGACTGTTGCGGATCACGTACACGTACCGTTTCGACACGCAGCTGTACCGTGCGTGGAAGTCGTCCGGTACGACGCGGCATGCGTATACGCCGATATCATCCGGCAGATGCGCGTTGAGCGCGTACGGAACGCGCTCGCACGCGATCGCCGAATCGGTGCGGAAGTTGACGCAGAACGTCCTTGCGTGCACCCCGGCGTCCGTGCGCGAGCAGCCGGTCACCGGCAGGCGCGCGCCGAACACGGCCTCGATCGCATCCTGCAGCGTCTGCTGCACGGTAACGGCGTTCTCCTGCACCTGCCAGCCGTGGTAGGCGCTGCCATCATACCGTAAATATAAAAGTAGATTTCTCATCATCATATCACAGCCGGGAAGAACCTGCTCAGCAGGACAACGCCCGCGATCAGCGCGACAAAAGCCACAGCCGTCACCGCGTCGCGCACGCCGAGCTTCATCTGCTTCATGCGCGTCCTGCCTTCACCGCCGCGGTAGCAGCGGCACTCCATCGCGAACGCCAGCTCGTACGCCCGCCGGAACGCCGAAACGAACAGCGGGATCAGGATCGGCAGCAGCGCCTTCGCGCGCTGGATGAATCCTCCGGTTTCCAGATCGGCGCCGCGCGCCTTCTGCGCGCTCATGATGCGGTCGATCTCCTCGATCAGCGTCGGGATGAACCGCAGCGCCAGCGTCATCATCATCGCCAGCGAATGCACCGGCACCTTGATGAGCTTCAGGGGCGAAAGCAGCTTCTCGATGCCGTCCGTCAGCGCGGTCGGCGTCGTCGTATACGTCAGCAGCGCGCTGACCGAAACAAGACTCAGGATACGCACCGCCATGAAGATCGCGGTAAACAGTCCCTTGTCCGTCAGCATGAGGAACTTCCATTGAAACAGCACGTTGCCCGTTTTCGTGTAAAAGAGGTTCAGCACCGCCGTAAACAGCAGGATGAACGCCACCGGCCGCAGCGAGCGAAGAAGCATGCGCACCGGCACGCGCGAGAGCAGCGTCATCAGCGCGGCGAACGCGACCATCAGTCCCAGCGACCAGAAGTTTTTGCACAGGAAGATCGTGATGATATAAGCGAACGTGCAGACGATCTTGACGCGCGCGTCGAGCTTGTGCATGAACGACGTGCCGGACAGATACTGCCCGATCGTAATGTCGCGGATCATACGCGCGCCCCCTTTCCCAGAAGGCGCAGATATTCCGCCGTCGCCTGCTCGGTCGTGTAAACGTCGGTCCTCACCGGCACGCCGCGCGCGTGCAGCGAGAGGAAGATGCGCGTCACCGCCGGCACGTCCAGTCCCATCGAAACGAGCTTTTCGCCCTGCGAGAACACCTCGTCCACGGTACCGAACAGAGCCGCTTCGCCGCGGTTCATCACCAGCGCTTTCGTCGCCAGCCGCGCGATATCCTCCATGCTGTGCGAAACGAGGATGACCGTGCTGCCCGTTTCTTTCCGGTAATTCTCGACCAGATTCAGGATCGTGTCACGTCCTTTCGGATCCAGTCCCGCCGTCGGCTCGTCCAGCACGAGGATCTCCGGTTCCATCGCCATCACGCCGGCGATCGCCGCACGGCGCTTCTCGCCGCCGGACAGATCGAACGGCGACTTGTTGAGAAGTGCGTCCGGCAATCCCACGAACTGCGCGGCTTTGCGCACGCGGCGGTCGATCTCGTCGTCCGCGAGCTTCATGTTGCGCGGACCGAACGCGATATCCTTATAAACCGTTTCCTCAAAAAGCTGGTACTCCGGATACTGAAAACACAGTCCGACCCGAAAACGTGCCGCATGGGTCGTCTGTTTGTCCTTGAATATGTTTTCGCCGTCGAGCAGCACCTCGCCGGCGGAAGGCGTCAGCAGACCGTTGAAATGCTGGATCAGCGTAGACTTTCCCGAACCGGTATGTCCGATCACGCCCAGCAGCTCTCCTGCCTCCACGCGCAGGCTCACGTTGTTGACGGCACGCACCTGCAACTGCGTCTTTGCGCCGTAGCTGTGCGAGAGAGCGCGCACTTCCAATACCGCCATCAGACCACCCCCGCTTTCTGCGCCGCACGGAAAAGCGCGTCTGCGCACGTTTCGGGTGTGAGCGTATCGCCGTCGAGCGCGACGCCGTTTTCCCGCAGCGCCGCCGCAAGCTGCGCCGCAGGCGGCAGCTCCAGACCGGTACGCCGCAGCAGCGCCGTGTCCGCAAAGACCTCGGCGGGCGTTCCCTCGGCGGCAACGGAACCGCCGTCCATGACGACGACGCGATCCGCCAGCGCCGCTTCTTCCATAAAATGCGTAATGAAAATGACCGTGATCCCCAGCTCGCGGTTGAGCTTGCGCACCGTTTCCAGCACCTCGCGCCGCCCCTTGGGGTCGATCATGGCCGTGGATTCATCAAAGATCACACAGTCCGTGCGCATGGCGATGATCCCCGCCACGGCAACGCGCTGCTTCTGCCCGCCGGAGAGCTTGTGCGGCTCGTACAGGCGGTATTCGTACATCCCGACCGCGCGCAGCGCATCGTCCACGCGTTCGCGGATCTCCGCCGCAGGCACGCCCAGATTCTCCGGTCCGAACGCCACGTCGTCCTCGACGATGGTCGCGACGATCTGGTTGTCCGGATTCTGGAACACCATGCCCACGCGGCGGCGGACGTCGTAGACGTTCGCTTCGTCCGCAGTGTCCATGCCCTCCACGAGCACCTGTCCCTCGGTCGGCAGATGGATCGCGTTGAACAGCTTTGCGAGCGTCGACTTGCCGGAGCCGTTGTGTCCCACAACAGCCAGAAACTCGCCGCGTCGAACTTCGAGATCGACGTTCTTCACGGCAAGGGTCTTTTCTTCTTCCTCCGTCTCGTATGCAAAGCTGACGTTTTTCAGTTGAATGATCGTGTCCATATTCTATCCTGTTTAATCAGAAATCCAAAACGCAGATGCGCCGCACGGCAGCGCCATGCCCGACTCGGTCACGGGCAGTCCGATCTCGTCGCATTCGACGCTGCCGCCGAGCTGCGGCGTCACGCCCGTGCCGAGAATATACTGCATCACGGAGGGTGCCAGTCCCGCCGTGTACGAATTGATCAGCATCAGCAGCGGATCGTCGCTCAGCAGCTTGATACAATTCTGCACGAGGTCGTAGATCTTGTCCTCGAGCGTCCAGACCTCGCCGTTCGGTCCGCGGCCGTAGGACGGCGGGTCCATGATGATGACGTCGTAGCGATTGCCGCGGCGCTGCTCGCGCTGGACAAATTTCAGGCAGTCGTCCACGATCCAGCGCACCGGCCTGTCCGCAACGCCCGTGCGGACGGCGTTTTCCTTCGCCCACGTGACCATGCCCTTCGACGCATCCACGTGGACGACCGAAGCACCCGCCTTGAGTGCCGCGACCGTCGCGCCGCCCGTGTAGGCAAACAGATTCAGCACCCGGATCTCGCGGTCGGCATTCCGGATCAGCTCCATCGTCCGGTCCCAGTTGACCGCCTGCTCGGGAAACAATCCGGTGTGCTTGAAGCCCATAGTCTTGATATTGAACTGCAGCTCCCCGTAACCGATCGTCCAGTGTCCCGGCACGTCCTTATAAAACGTCCAGCGTCCGCCGCCCGTGTTTGAGCGCAGATACCGTGCGTGCGGCTGGCGCCAGAGCGGATTCGTCTTTTCCGTTTTCCAGATCACCTGCGGATCGGGACGGACGAGAATGGTATTGCCCCAGCGCTCGAGCCGTTCCCCGTCGGAACAGTCGATCAGTTCGTAGTCCTGCCATTTGTCTGCGATTCTCATAATGAACGTCCTTTTTTCGGTTAAATCAGTCTTTCGCGCACCACTTCGGCGATCTCGCCGCACAGTTTTTCGATCAGCGCTTCGTCCTTGCCCTCGAGCATCACACGCACCAGCGGTTCCGTGCCGGACACGCGCACGAGCACACGCCCGTTTTCGCCAAGCTCCTTCTCCGCCTCCTCGATCGCGGCGCGGATCTCGGGGTCGGAGGACATGCGCACCTTGCCCATGTTGGACACGCGCACGTTCTGCATGATCTGCGGAAACACTTCCATCTCGCCCGCGAGATCGGCGAGCGTTCTGCCGGTGCGCTTCATGACGCCCAGCACCTGCACCGCCGTGAGCTGTCCGTCGCCCGTGTTGGCGAAGTCCAGGAAGATCACGTGGCCGGACTGCTCGCCGCCCAAAACATGGCCGTTCTGCAGCATGTTTTCAAGCACGTAACGGTCGCCGACCTTGGTCTTTTCGACGTTGATCCCGTGCGCGTCACAGAACTTCAACAGTCCCATATTGCTCATGACCGTCACGACGGCCGTGTCGTTCTTGAGCTTGCCGCGCTTTTGCATATCCGCGGCACAGATGGCGATGATCTTGTCGCCGTCGACGACGTTGCCGTCCGAGTCGATGCACAGCAGCCGGTCCGCGTCGCCGTCAAAGGCGAAGCCCGCGTCGAGCTTGTGTGTGCGGACGTATTCCTGCAGCGCCTCAAGATGGGTCGAGCCGCAGCCGCGGTTGATGTTCACGCCGTCCGGCTCGCACGCGAGCAGATCACACTGCGCGCCGAGATCGGCAAACAGCTTCGGCGCGGTGTAGGCGGCGCTGCCGTTGGCGCAGTCCAGCGCGATGTGCATGTCGGTAAAAATGAAATCGGACGTGCGGTAAACGTGGCGGATATACTCGTCTCGCATCGACGGATCGGAACGCACCGTGCCGACTTCGCCGCCGATCCGCACCGGCGGCACGGCAGTCTCGTCCAGGATGATCTGCTCGATCTCCTCCTCGACCGCGTCCGGCAGCTTGTATCCGTCCGACTTGAAGATCTTGATGCCGTTGTATTCACAGGGGTTGTGCGAGGCGGAGATCATCACGCCTGCGTCATAGCCCTTTTCCTTCACGAGAAACGCCACGGCCGGCGTCGGTACGACGCCCAGCAGCAGCACGTCCGCGCCGACGGAGCACAGTCCAGCCGCGATCGCGGATTCGAGCATATCCGAGCTCATGCGCGTATCTTTGCCGATCATCACGCGCGGACGGCGGATATCCTTTTCCGCCAGCACCATCGCGGCTGCACGGCCGATCTGCATCGCGAGCTCACACGTCAGTTCACTGTTGGCGACGCCGCGCGCGCCGTCCGTTCCGAAAAGTCTGCCCATGGTTCGTTCACCCTTTCAGAAGAATAGTTCAGAATAATTGCTGCTGTCCCGGCATGGGGATGCCCACGTGGGCGTAGCCTGCCGGCGTGACCATACGGCCGCGCGGCGTGCGGGACAGGAAGCCGATCTGCATCAGATACGGCTCGTAAACGTCCTCGATCGTGACCGCTTCCTCGCCGATGGCAGCGGCGATCGTGTCGAGTCCGACGGGGCCGCCGTTGTAGTTGCGGATCATCGACGTCAGCAGCAGACGGTCGATCGCGTCCAGCCCGAGACGGTCGATCTCCATGCGGTCGAGCGCGATGCGCGCGCTGTCCGCGTCGATATGACCGTCGGCGATCACCTGCGCGAAATCCCGCGCGCGTTTGAGAAGCCGGTTCGCGATACGCGGCGTGCCGCGCGAACGCGACGCGATCTCGATCGCGCCGTTCTCGTCGATGCCGATGCCGAGGATGTCCGCGCTGCGGCGCACGATCATCGCCAGCTCCTCCGGCGTGTACAGCTCGAGCCGGAAGATCACGCCGAAACGGTCTCTGAGCGGCGCCGAAAGCTGACCGGCACGCGTCGTCGCGCCCACGAGTGTGAAGCGCGGCAGATCGAGCCGGATGGACCGCGCGGACGGTCCCTTGCCGATGATGATGTCGAGCGCGTGATCCTCCATCGCGGGATAGAGCACCTCCTCAACGCTGCGGTTGAGACGGTGGATCTCGTCGATAAAAAGGATGTCGCCCTCGTTGAGGTTCGTCAGCAGCGCCGCGAGATCGCCCTGCTTTTCGATCGCCGGACCGCTCGTTACACGCAGGTTCACGCCCATCTCGTTGGCGATGATGCCGGACAGCGTCGTCTTGCCGAGTCCGGGCGGGCCGTACAGCAGCACGTGGTCGAGCGACTCGCCGCGCTTCTTGGCGGCCTCGATATAGATTTTCAGGTTTTCCTTGACCTTCTCCTGCCCGATGTATTCGCTGAGCCTGCGCGGGCGCAGCGTCATCTCCACGTCCCGGTCGTCGGGCGTGTACTCAGGAGCAACGATCCGGTTTTCGTAATCCGATTCCATATCCATAGCTTTTCTCCGTTACGATAACTTTGACAAATTCCGCAGTGCCTGACGGATCAGCGTTTCCGTCGGCAGGGCGCTGTCCAGTTTTCCGACTGCGGCAGACGCCTCGCTGCGGCTGTAGCCGAGCATCTCGAGCGCGCTGACCGCTTCCTCACAGTTGGCAGATGCGGACGCAACGCCGGCCGCTTCGACCTCGGCGCCGAACGCCGCGGGCACCTCGGTCTTGAATTTATCCTTCAGCTCCAGCACCACGCGCTGCGCGAGCTTGTTGCCCACGCCCTGCGCTTTGGTGATGCTCTTGGCGTCGCCGGACGCGACGCACAGCGCCAGACGCTCCGGCTCGAACTGCGACAGGATCGCCAGAGCCGCCTTCGGTCCGACGCCCGTCACGCCGATCAGCAGCTTGAAGCACTGCAGCTCCTGCGCGTCGTGGAAGCCGAACAGCTCCATCGCGTCCTCACGCACACTTAAATAGGTATAGAGCGTCACGTCGGCGCCGATCCCGCCGACACGGCGCAGCGTGTTGAAGGACGCGGCGCAGTAAAATGCCACGCCGCCGCACTGCACGGCCAGGCCGCCGACGTCCGTATGTACGATTTTTCCCGTTAAACTGTAAATCATGCGTTTGTTCCCTCGTTATATTCCGTTTCGCACGCGCGACAGGTCGATCCCGCCGCCCGCAAACAGTGAACCGCCCGCATGCGCATGGCAGATCGCGATCGCCAGCGCGTCGGCGGTGTCGTCCGGTTTCGGGATCTTCTCGAGGTTCAGGATCAGCTTCGTCATCTCCTGCACCTGCTTTTTCTCCGCGCGTCCGTAGCCGACCACGCTCTGCTTGACCTGCAGGGGCGTGTATTCCGCAATGCGCAGACGGTTTTTCTGTGCCGCTAAGATCAGCACGCCGCGCGCCTGTCCGACGTCGATGACCGTCTTGGCGTTGGTGTTGTAAAACAGCTTTTCGATCGCCATCGCTTCGGGCTTCCACTTCTGCATGATCGCGCACGTCTCGTCGTAGATCTGCTCGAGCCGCTCGTTGAAGGGCGTTCCGGCTTCGGTCAGGATCGCGCCGTAGTCCACGACGGAAAAGCGCGTGTTCTGATAGTCGATCACACCGTAGCCGACGATCGCATAGCCGGGGTCGATGCCGAGGATCCTCATGACTTCTGCTCTCTTTCCCGCACGATCCAGCGCGTCGGCGTGCCCTCGAGTCCGAACGTCTCGCGGATCTGGTTGTCCAGATACCGCTGATAGCTGTAGTGGAACAGATCCTTGCGGTTGACGAAGCAGACGAACGTCGGCGGTCGCGTCGACGCCTGCGTCATGTAGTAGATCTTGAGCCGCCTGCCCTTGTCCGTCGGCGGCTGCACGCGCGTCGTCGCCGCAGCCAGGATCTCGTTGAGCCGTCCGGTCTTGATGCGCATGGCGTTCTGATCGTCGACGTATTTGATCAGCTCGAACAGCCGCTCGAGCCGCTGCCCCGTCTTGGCGGAGATAAAAATGATCGGCGCGTAGGACATGAACGAAAAGTCGTTCATCAGCTTCTTGCGGTAGCCGTCCATCGTCTTGCCGTCCTTTTCGACCGCGTCCCATTTGTTGACCGCGATGATGCACGCCTTGCCCTGCTCGTGCGCGATGCCCGCGACCTTGGAATCCTGCTCGGTGAAGCCTTCGGTCGCATCGATCATGATGACGCAGACCTGCGCGCGCTCCACCGCCATGCGGGCGCGGATGACGGAGTATTTCTCGATCGCCGTGTCTACGCGGCTCTTGCGCCGCAGACCGGCCGTGTCGATAAAGATAAACTTGCCGTATTGATTCTCCACCGCCGTATCGGTCGCGTCGCGCGTCGTGCCGGCGATGTTCGAGACGATCATACGGTTCTCGCCGCAGATCGCGTTGACCAGCGACGACTTGCCGACGTTGGGCTTGCCGATCACGGCGACGCGGATGCGCTCGTCGTCCTCGGCCGGCGTCTCGTCCTCGGGCAGATACCGAAGCACCTCGTCGAGCAGATCGCCCGTCCCGTGTCCGTGAACGGAGGAAACGGCGATCGGGTCGCCGAGCCCCAAATTGTAAAACTCATAAAACTCCGCGGGCGTTTCGCCGACGCCGTCGCACTTGTTGACACACAGCACGACGGGCTTGCCGCTCTTTTGCAGCATCTGTGCGACCTCCGCGTCGGTCGCCACGACGCCGGAGCGGATGTCTGTCACCAGCACGATCACGTCCGCGCTGTCGATCGCGAGCTCCGCCTGACGACGCATCTGCGAGAGGATCACGTCCTCCGAGAACGGCTCAATACCGCCGGTATCCACCAGCAGGAACGTCCGGCCGCACCACTCGCACTCGCCGTAGATGCGGTCGCGCGTCACGCCGGGCGTGTCGTCCACGATGGACAGCCGGCTGCCGGTCAGCTTATTGAACAACGTAGATTTGCCCACGTTCGGTCTGCCGACGATCGCAACGATTGGATAAGCCATTTCGTATTCCTTTCTCAAAAACAATCAAGCATTTTTGAACAGTACAGTTTCCATCATATCCGCAGCGTGTTCGCAGATGTCGCAGCAGTTTTCGAGGTTGCCGTAGATCTGCGTCCAGCGCAGCAGCTGACGCGGGTCGTTCGTCCCGCAATAAAGCCGCCGCACGCTTTCGGTATAAAGCGCGTCGCTCTTGCTTTCCCATTCATGGACGGGCAGCAGCAGCGGCCGCAGCTTGTCGATCTTTTTAAAATCCCGGAACGCGCACACCGCGCGGTGCAGCGCATCGCAGCACGCGCATACCGTGTCCGCGAGCGCGAGCGCGTCGGGCGTCGCCGATTCGAGGTTGAACATATACAGGTGGCGCAGCGCATCCTCCGCCGCGTCCGTTACGTCGTCGAGCTCCATCGACAGCGTCAGAAGATCCTCGCGCTCGATCGGCGGCAGAAATTCTCCGGCGAGCGCCTCAGCCATCTCCCGGCGCACTTCGTCCGCCTCCCGCTCGATGCGGTGCATCTCCTCCACTGCCGCGGGCATGCGGAACGCGTCGAAGCCGAGAAGAAAATCCCGCAGCAGCTGCGACGCCTGCACGCCGTAAGCAGACTGGCGCTCGAGCATCCCGAAGTAGTCCTGTTTGTGCGTTCTCTGCATCTGCGTTCCTCCCGGTCAAAACAAACGCACGAACAGCCGTGCCGTGAGGTAACCGACCAGTCCGCAGCCGGGGAACGTCAGCGCCCATGCGAGCGCCATATCCCGCGCCACGCTCCAGCGCACGGAACGCACGCGCGACGCCGCGCCCACACCCATGATCGCCGTGGTCTTGGTGTGCGTCGTGCTGACGGGCAGCCCCGTCACCGTGGAAAGAAACAGGCAAAACGCACCCGCGAGGTCGGCGGAAAAGCCCTCGTACTTTTCGAGCTTGACCATATCCATCCCCACGGATTTGATGATCTTGTACCCACCGACGCAGGTCCCCAGACCCATCGTCGCCGCGCACAAAACCATCAGCCACAGCGGAACGGAAAAGCCTTCCGCACCGCCCGCCAATGAAATACCCAAAAGAAAAATGCCGATAAACTTCTGTCCGTCCTGCGCGCCGTGCATGAACGCCATCGCCGCACCGCCGAAGATCTGCGCCGCGCGGAAAAACCGCTGCGCCGTCACAAGACGCACGTTCCGGAACAGCCGCGCCACAGTCCTGACGACCGCAAAGCCGGACGAAAAGCCGAGCACCGCGGACAGCAGGAGTCCCAGAAGGACCTTCGCCCATTCGCCGCCGTGCAGCGCGCCGAAGCCCTCGAGCGCAACGGCCGCGCCGGATACGCCGGAGATCAGCGCGTGGCTCTCGCTGGTCGGAATGCCGAACGCCCACGCCGCGATCGCCCACAGGACGATCGCCGTCATCGCCGCACACAGCGCGATCAGCGCACGGCTTTTGTCGCCGCCGAAATCCGCGATGTTGTAGATCGTCTCGGCGACGAGCGCACCGAGGCTCGTCATGACCAGCACGCCCAGAAGATTGCAGACCGCCGCCATCAGCACCGCGCCGCGCACCGGCAGACACCGGGTCGACACGCAGGTGGCGATCGCATTCGGCGCATCCGTCCATCCGTTGACGAAGATCACGCCGAGAATGAGCAGCGTCGTGCACAAAAGCGGCACGGACGCCGAAACCTGCCGCAGGAACAGAAGGAGGGACATACGTTCACCTCTTGAACAGATCGTTTCCCTCCGAATCAATAGCTACGATCAGCGGGAAATCCAGTACCGTCATGCGTTTGATACTTTCACATCCCAGATCTTTGAACGCGATCTCCTCGCAGCTTTTTATACTCTGTGCCGCCAGCGCACCCGCGCCGCCCACGGCACACAGATACACCGCGCCGTTTCGCACGATCGCCGAAACGACGTCGGCGTTTCTTTGTCCCTTGCCGATCATCGCGGCAAGACCGAGATCGAGCAGCCGCGGCGCAAAGCGATCCATACGCCCGGACGTCGTCGGTCCGCAGCTGCCGATCACCGCGCCCGGTTCCGCGGGCGTCGGGCCGGCGTAATAGATGACTGCGCCGCGCAGCTCGAACGGCAGCGCCTCGCCCGCGTCGAGCATCGATACGATGCGCTTGTGCGCGGCGTCACGCGCCGTGTAGACGGTCCCGGACAGAAGCACGCGGTCGCCCGCATGCAGCATCGCCGCCTTTTCGCGCAGTTCCTCAACTTTAATCCTATGCTCTGCCATCAGAATTATCCTTCAAATCTTCCATTCAGCCGAAATATTTTTGTACCATCTCGTCCACGTCGCGCAAGGAAAGACTCTTTGCGTCGGCGTCGGACACCGTTTCCTCCGCAGCGGTGAACGATTCGTCCGACTGCGCGGCGGGCGCTTCGGCCGCCGGGCGCTGTGCGCTCAACTGTGCGCGAAGCAGTACAATCTCCTCGCGCAGCCTGCGGTTCTCCTGCTCGAGCGCGTCGCATTCGCTCGAGACCTGGCTGAGCGCCTGCGGATCGCCGCCTTTTGCGGCCGCCGAACGCTGCAGCTTGTCGATATAGTCCATCACGTCCCTGCGGTTGAACCCGCCGAACGCGGATCTGCCGAACCGGACGTCGCCTGTTCCTTCCATACGCCACTCCAAACGTCAGATAGTGATAAAATGCTGTCCGGCTCCCCACCGGACAGCATATGCCGTACCGAACGGCTGATTTACTTTTTCATTGCCACGGCCGCTTTCGCCTTCTCGACGATGTGCGCCGCGTCCAGACCGAACACGTGCAGCAGTTCGAGCGCGGGACCGGATTTACCGAACGTATCCTCCACGCCCAGACGCACCACGGGAACGGGAACCGTCTCGCAGACGACTTCCGCCACGGCGCCGCCCAGACCGCCGATGATATTGTGCTCCTCGGCCGTCACGATCGCGCCGGTCTTGTTTGCAGCCGCCACGATGATGTCGCGGTCGATCGGTTTGATGGTCGCCATGTTGACGACGGCGGCGGAAATGCCCTCCGCCTTCAGAAGCTCCGCTGCCGCGAGCGCTTCACCGACCATCAGACCGGTGGCGATGATCGTCACGTCCGTACCGTCAACGAGCTGCACGCCCTTGCCGATCTCGAACTTGTAGTTTTCGTCAAAGATCACCGGAACGGCAAGTCTGCCGAAACGCAGATACACCGGGCCGTCCATCGCCGCGGCAGCCCAGACTGCCTGACGCGCTTCCACGTCGTCGGCGGGGTTGATGATCGTCATGCCGGGGATCGTGCGCATGAGCGCGATGTCCTCGCAGCACTGGTGGCTCGCGCCGTCCTCACCGACGGAGATGCCGGCGTGCGTCGCGCCGATCTTGACGTTCAGATGCGGATAGCCGATGGTGTTGCGCACCTGCTCGAATGCGCGTCCCGCCGCAAACATGGCGAACGTGCTGGCGAACACGGTGAATCCCATCGTGGCAAGGCCGCCTGCCACACACATCATATTGCTCTCCGCGATGCCGGTATCGAAGAACCGGTCGGGATATGCCTTTTTGAAGCCGCCCGTCTTGGTCGCCGCAGCCAGGTCGGCGTCCAGAACGATCAGTTTATCGTTGACGGCGCCCATTTCGACGAGCGTTTTGCCGTAACTGTCACGGGTCGCGATTTTTACGATGTCAGCCATGATCAACCCTCCAATTCCGCCAGCGACGCGCGAAGCTCGCGCATCGCCTGCTCATACTGTTCCGCGTTGGGCGCAGAGCCGTGCCACTTGCACTCGTTTTCCATGAAGGAAACGCCCTTGCCCTTGACGCTCTTTGCGATGATCGCGGTGGGCTTGCCCTTGCACGCCGCTGCGTTCGCGAACGCTTTCTCGATCTGGTCGAAGTCGTGCGCGTCGATCTCCACGACGTTCCAGCCGAACGCTGCGAACTTTTCGGGGATCGGATACGGGGAGTTGACCTCCTCAAGCGTGCCGTCGATCTGCAGATCGTTGTTGTCGATCACGGCGACGAGGTTGTCGAGTTTCTTGGCTGCGGCATACATTGCAGCCTCCCAGACCTGTCCCTCGCCGATCTCGCCGTCGCCGAGCACCGTGTAGACGCGCACGTCTTTCTTTGCGATCTTCGCGCCCAGCGCCATGCCGACCGCAGTCGAGATTCCCTGTCCGAGCGAACCGGAGCTCATGTCCACGCCGGGGGTGTAGTGCATGCTGGGATGTCCCTGCAGGCGGGAATCCACCTTGCGCAGCGTCTTGAGTTCCTCGACCGGGAAAAAGCCGCGCTGTGCGAGCACGGAATACAGACACGGAGCGATGTGCCCCTTTGAGAGCACGAAACGGTCGCGGTCCTCCCACTTCGGATTCTTCGGGTCTACGCGCATGACCTTGAAATACAGATACGTCACGATGTCCGCCGCGGAAAGACTCCCGCCCGGATGACCGGACTTCGCCTGAAATACGCCCTCGATGATGCCCATGCGCACTTTACAGGCAGTGATTTGCAAACTTTTCTTTTCTGCTGCGTTCAAAACAGCCACCTCCAAACAGAATGGTGTTAGTTCATAGTTTTATAGCCGTCCCTGGCCAGATCGTAGTCAAACAGATTGCCGATGTTCCA
>CADAGA010000005.1 GCA_902787275.1 Oscillospiraceae bacterium
AAGTCATCCGGCTCGACAACAGGCTCGGTAACCACCGGCGTCGTTTCCGTCGGTACGACCACCGGCTGTTCATGCGTAACGGTCTCGGTCGGCTCTGCGTCCGCGGCAGCGGGTTTCGAGCGGTTCATGCGCGTTCCGATCAGCATTCCCAGCGATACTGCGCAAACGAGCGCAAGCGCCGCAATGCATGCGATCATGATTTTTTTGGATTTGTCCATAGATACACTCCTTCTTTTTTTACCCTTCTATTTTTCGGAATTCACCTTATATATCTTATACCTGATTCTTCTAAATGTCAATCATTTTAGACGCAAACGTGCGGAATTGCTCTCTCTGCGCGAACTCTGCCGCACCCAAAACGGCTGTCGTCTATGTATTTCCGGCGACGCGTACTTGTCTTTCATTCCGCGCGATCCGGTCGGGACGAAAGCGTTCGCCCGCCGGCGTACAGGCTCGGCTGCGCAAAGAAAAAGCCGGTACGTTTCGGGGCGATGACTCTGCATCGCCCCGTTCGTACCGGTCAGTTGGGCTGGGTATCGGAAACGATCCCGTTCTGCGGATCGAGAAAGCCGCTGTCGCGCATCTCGCTGAACCCCTCGGAGACCATCTCGGAAACCGTTTCGCCGTTGTCGCGGATCACGTCGTCCATGCGGCGCTCCGTGGTGGTCGTCGTGTCCGCGTCCCGCACCGTCGTGGTGGTCGTCGTCGATCTGTCTTTGGCGTCGTCCATCCCGCAGGACGCCAGCACGGCACACAGCAAAAGCACGGCTGCGATCCATATTACGCTCTTTTTCATGCAATTCACTCCTTTGATCTTTGGCTCTCGGCAGTAGTTTGAGCAGATCGCAGCGGTTTATACGCACGTGCGCCGTTTTTGTTCGCCCAGTCAAGACCAAAATTTTCCTGCGGTTTTGGAGGCGGCAAATTGCGGATCCCGAGACGCAAGGAACGTGCATTCCGCATGCGTGCAAAACGGTATAAACAGAAATCACGCCAAAGGGATCGCTCCCTTTGGCGTGTACTACATTTATTCAGTTCTTAAGGAATCGGGAGATCAGTCTTCCTTTTTCTTCGCAGTCACGAACGCTGCCGCTGCCGCGACGGAGAGCGCTGCAAACACCGCGATCGCACCGGTGGAACCGGTCGCCGGGTTCACAACACCGCCGACTGCAGAGCCGCCGTTGCCGGCTGCGCCGCCCTCTGCGGGAACCGTGGTGCCGCCGTTGGCGCCGCCGCCTTCGCCACCTTCGCCGCCTTCACCGTTGGCGCCGGTCGCAAGGGTGATGCCTTCCGCCTCGATGGTGGGAAGCTCTTTGCCGCTGGGGACTTCAAAGTTTTCGATGGGCATGAAAGTCACTTCGATGGTATGATCGCCCATGACCTTCGGGAACGTGTAGGAATACACGTCCTTGTTGGTCGCGTTGATGAGCGTCTTCAGCGCGGCAAGCTTGCCGGTCAGAAGCTTCGCAAGAGCAACCGTCTTGAAGGAAGCGACATCCGTCTTTCCGTCGATCAGGACCTTGGCCACTTCGTAGCCCTCGTCCGGAACGAACGTGAAGGTGGCGTCTCTGCCCTCGAGCACGCTGATCTGCGCATCGCCGGAGAACACTTCTCTGCCTTCGGTGTAGACGACCTTGCCGTTGCCGTTGGACTTATAGTCGATCGTGTATCTGTTTTTCAGCTCAACGAACGTCGCATAGAACGCAACATCCTTGCCATCGACTTTATAATCGATTTCTTTATCGGTGCTCAGCACGCTGCCGCTGCCGTCAACCCAGCAGTAGAAGCCGTAGTAATCCTGTTCCTTTTCGGGATCCTTAAGGGAGGCGACCAGATGAACCATATCGCCGGGCATGAGATCCTTAATCACATTGGTCACAGAAGATGTAATGTTCTGCTTGAGCTGACCGTTGCCGTTACGCGTAACGGTTGCATCCACTTTCGCGATTTCGGAAGCAACAAGGTTGTTGTAGGTGCTGCCGAAGAAACGAACGCCCATCGTCACGGAGCAGAGCTTCGCAACGAACTTGATGCCGCTGACGGTCACGGTCTCGGTAGCAAGGTTGTACTTGTCAGCCGGAGAAACCTTATCAAGCTTCGCAGTAACATCGGTATCCGTCGTCGTGTCGATATCCGCAGTAACCTTATAAACGTCCATGGCGTTTGCCGGCTTCGCGGAAAAGACGACCGTTGCGGTCTTGGAATTGCTGTCGACCGTACCGCTTACATCATAGTAAGGAGCAAGATCGTTTTTGAACGTGATGGCAGTGTTGCCTCTCTTGAACGTGACGAGATTGTCCACGTTGGAAGCGTCGATGGCTTCCGTGCCGACGTTCAGCTCGGCGCCCGTCTTTGCCGTCGCGGTAACGCCGATGTTGAAACCGGTGCCGGACGAGATCGCTTTGATATTGTCAGCCAGAAGGGTACCGCCGGCGTTGATCTTTTCAACGTAGGAACCCGCCTTAAACGTCGCAGCCGACGCGGACAGCACGCAGGTGCCGGCGATCATGCAGACTGCAAGCAGCACTGCAAGAACTCTTGTTTTCATAGTAAAAATCCTCCCAAATAAATGTGGTATTATTATAGCATTACATTCATCGGAATGCAAGCCCGTATGCGAATTTTTTCGGACAAGTTTTCGGCATTTTTCCCAGCAAACGGAAGGGTTTACAACTCCTGTAAACGCGCTTCGGCCGCCGCGTCCAAACGCCCCGGACATTCCTCCCTTTTCTTTCAGATAATCCCTTTTGCGGAACCGTCCGCACTCGTGTGAGGTACGGCAGACAAGCACGCGTTTCGCCCGTGCGCCGTACAGAACGTTCCGACAATTGCGCATTTTGCCGGACTTCCGTTTCGGTCGGGACCGCTCCCTGCATGCGACGCACGACAAGGGAAACCGCGCTCCGATCGTCCGCTCTGGCCCCATGCTTGTCCGGTCTGACCCCGGAGACATGGGACACTCCTCTATTTTATCTTGTATATTATAATCGATTGTTTCCGGAATTGCAAGTCTTTTTTGTAAATTTTTCACACAAATTTTCTTGCGCAGAATGATTCTACTCTGTTTGCGGACGATTTTGCATTTTTCTGCTATATATTGTGGATGTTTATTTTTCAAATACCTCATCTTGGTTTCAGAAACCTTTTGCGCTTCGGGGTCGTCCCTTGACGCGTCTTTCGGCTGCACCGCGGGAGCCGCAAAAAAAGAAACGGGACTGCCGAAACGACAGTCCCGTAACCAGATATGGACTTATTCTGCGTCGCCCGCATCGTCTGCGGCTGCCTCGACCGGTTCGACCGGCGCGGCCTTCGGCTCGATCTTGCCGTAAAGCGACGCTTCTGCGTTGTCGGAACGGGGAGGACGCGTGGGCTGCGTCGTGCCCTTGTCGCCGCTTCTGCCGCCGCGACCGCCTCTGCCGCCGCGACCGCCGCGACCGCCCTGGCCGCCTCTGCCGCCTCTGCCGCCGCGACCGCCGTCTCTGCGGGGTGCGGAGCCGTTTTCGGCGGTGAAGCCTTCCGCCAGCGTGATGACCACGCGGCGTTCGCTGTCGGAGCCGACGGAGTGGGAATCCACGCCTTCGATCTGCTGGATCGCCGTGTGCACGATGCGGCGCTCATAGGGGTTCATCGGATCAAGCACAACGTTGCGGCCGTACTTGCGCACGCGCGCCGCGTTCTTCTTGGCGAGCTCGCGCAGGGTTTCCTCGCGTTTTTCACGATACGTGCCGACGTTGATGGAAACGCGCTTGTACGCGTCGGAATCCTTGTTGATGACCAGACGCACCAGATACTGGATCGCGTCGAGCGTTTCGCCTCTGCGGCCGATCACGGTGCCCTGGCTGCTGCCGCAGTCGAGCTGGATCATGACCGTGTCGTCCTCGACGGAGAACGTGATCTCGGCCTCTTCCACGCCCAGACCCTTCAGCACGCCGCGCAGGTACTCTTCCGCGTGGACGAAGGGGGACTCTTCATATTCATAGAATGCTCTGACTTTTGCGGGACTGCCGCCGAACAGACCGAGCGTCTTTTTCTTCGGCAGATCCAGGATCTCCTGTTGAACTTCAACGTCTTCGGGCGCCGCAAGCGCGGCTTTCGCATTTTCAAGGGCTTCCTCGACCGTTGCGCCGACGCCGATTGCTTCTTTAATCAAAAGTGACACCACCTATTATCTTCAGTTCTGTGTGTTTTTGCGCTCTGCGACCCGCTTGAGATTCTGCTCGCGGGAGCGGCGCTGTACGGTTTCTTCGATCAGCAGCTTCGTCGTTGCCTTCTTGGGGCTGAAAATGTAGTTGAGCGCAAGCATCTGCACGAACGCGATCACGCTGGACGCGATCCAGTAAATGCCGATGCCGACGGGGAACTGGAACGTGAAGTACAGCGAGAACAGCGGCATGCCGAAGGTCATGCAGCCCATGGACGGATTCTTGGACATTTCGGGATTCTGTTCCTTCTGGCGCGCATACATGACGAGACTGCTCGCCATCTGCGTGACGAAGGAAAGGATCGGCACGAGCCACAGGATGTCCGGATGCTTGACGGACGGGACCTGTCCGAGCGAAATGCCGAGGAATCTGAAATCAAAACTGCTGATTTTTGCGTAAACTGCTTCCGGTACGGAACCGGCCAGTTCTTTGATGTGTTCGATGATCAGGAGTTCGATGGTACGGCTGTTTTTCGTGGTGACTTCGACCACGCCGGAAAGCGCCTTCGTCAGCGTCTGGATCTGAGCGTCCGGGATATCCAGCACGTACTTCAGGGGGTGGTAGATGGCGCCGATCAGACCGTAGATGATCGGCAGCTGCAGAACCAGCGGCAGGCAGCCCATCGACATGGGGTTCGTCCCCTCGCGGGAGTACAGCGCCTGCGTTTCCTCCTGGATCTTCTTCTGGTCGCCGGCATATTGCTGCTGGATCTTGCGCACCTTGGACTGCAGCCGTTGCATTTTCGCGGTGCTTTTCTGCTGTTTGATCGACATGGGCAGCATCAGGATGCGCGCAAAGAGCGTCAGCAGAATGAGCACAAGGCCGTAGTTGCCGACCCACTGGTACAGCGCGCGCAGCAAAAAGCCGAATATACTATACAAAAATGACATTGGATAACCTCCGCAAAGGCCGGTTTATCGTTTCTTTTTCCGCTCCTTTTTCGGCGGAACGGGATCATATCCGCCCGGGAACAGCACGTTGCAGCGCAGCAGGCGTCCCAGCGCGAGAAAGAACCCTTTGAACGCACCGTGCACCTCGATCGCTTCGATCGCATACTGCGAGCAGGTCGGGTAATACCTGCACATCGGCGGAAAAAGAGGGGAGATGCGTTTGCGGTAAAATCGGATGCACCCGAGTAAAAATCGTTTCATTCGGCGATCACACCCAGTTTCTGCAGCTGACTGCGCATGACCTGCTCCACGTCCGTGCTCTTGCACCGGAGCGTCCGGGTCCGCGCCACGAACACGATGTCCCATCCGCCGCTGCACTGCGGCAGCAGATGACGGTACGCTTCTTTGATAACCCGGCGGCAGCGGTTTCTCTCCACAGCGCCGCCGAGTTTCTTGCTTGTCGTGATGCCGATACGACAAATGCCTGCGCGGTTTTTCAGACAGTACACAACCAGCGCAGGGCTTACACATGACTTGCCGCGCCCATAGACGCGGCGAAAGTCGGTATTTTGATGGATCGTTACCACCTTGGACAAAACCATCACCTATCCTGCATGGAAAAGCAGATTAATAGGTCAGCTTCTTTCTGCCCTTCGCTCTGCGGCGCGCGAGAACCTTGCGGCCGTTGCGGTCGGACATTCTCTTGCGGAAGCCGTGTTCCATCTTGCGATGGCGCTTTTTACGCTGGTGGGCGGCACAGGTGCCGGTCACACGACGGGGCAAAATCTTCGCTCTGTCCGAAATAAACTTGTGGAGTCTGGCTACGTCTTTGTAGTCGATGTATTCCACTTTGTCGACGCAGAAAGAACAGACCTTCTTGCGGCCTTTTCTGTTCTGTCTTCTGTCGTTTTTCTCATAAGCCATGGAAAGTGAACCTCCTTATCGAAAATTAAAACGGAAGCTCGTCGTCGTCCTGAATATCGTTGAAATCTCCCACGCTGCCGGTGGCATACGCGGGCGCGCTCTGCTGCGCCTGAGGACGCGCGGGCTCATCATAACGGGCGCTGCCGCCCGCATTTCCGGATTCCGCTTTGCTGCCGCAGAAACTGACGTTGTCCGCCACGATCTCGACGGCGGTGCGCTTGTTTCCGTTGCGGTCCTCGTAGTTGCGGGTCTGGATGGAACCCTGCACCGCGATCATCGAGCCCTTGCGGAAGTAGCGGCTGACGAATTCAGCCGTCTGTCTCCACGCGACGACGTCGATGAAATCGGCCTGACGCTCCTCGCCCTGCCGGACGAAGCTGCGGTCGACCGCGACACGGAACGAGATCACGGAAATACCGGATGTGGTCGTGCGCAGCTCGGGATCTGCCACGAGTCTGCCCATGATGACTGCACAATTCAGCATAATCCTTCCTCCTTGTTACGCCTTTCTGACGACGAGAGAACGCAGAACACCTTCGGTGATCTTTGCGATACGCTCGAGCTCAGCAGGGAATTCGGGACCGGCTGTGTAGTTGTACAACGCGTAGTAGCCGTCCGGTTCGTCGTTGATCGGGTAGGCGAGCTTGCGGCTGCCCCACTCGTCAACACTTTCCAGCGTACCGTGTTCCTCGACAAGCGCCTTGAACTTTTCGACAAGGGCCTGTACGTTTTCCTCTCCGTTAGCGACGGAGAAAACCAACATGGTCTCATAGCTGTTGACTGCCATTCTGAAGCACCTCCTTCTGGTCTTTCGGCCGCGGACTGACCCGCGGCAAGGATCGCAGATCTTCGCAAAATCTGCTTTACCGCATGAGAAAATTACACGGCAATATCTAATTATATCAGCAATTCCGGTAAAGTCAAGTTTTTTTTGAAATTACGCAGAAGTTTCTGACTCGCCACAAGATGTAGTGTCCTTTCGGTGTGTTTTCCGTGTGTGCACGGCGGATCGCAGGAACGCTGCGGCCGTGATCTGCAAAACGGGCAGGTACGGGAAGTGGTACCGGCCGCTGCCGACCGTCAGCATGATCGTCGCCGTTCCGATGAGAAAGATCCCAAACAAAAAAGAGAGCGAGCGCCAGTATCCCTTGCGCATGGAGCGGACCACGCCGCACAGGAACAGCACGAACGTCAGCATGTAGAACGCCTGCCCGTAGCAGATCACGACGTCGCCGAACGTCCACGCGCGCCCGTTCCCGCGCAGCATCCCGGCGATCTCCTGCACGTACGCCTTGCCGGACGTCGTTTTGAGATTGTCGAAGTAGACTTCGCCGGAATACGTGTCCATCGCATACATATAGAAAAGGCGTCTGGGCATGAGCGAAACGTACCGGCCCGGATTTTCGCGGATCCATTTTTTCGCTTCCGCGCTGTAGACCGCGTTGATCTCGTCAAACGCCATCGTCTTTTTCTGCTCGTGCGGAATATAGCCCGCCTTGCCCTCGGAGAATACGACGTCGCTGTAACTGCCGTCCGCGTCCTCGTTCGCGCCGATGAGCAGGTTTCCGCTGGCGACCGTCGGCTGATAGACGAATCTGCCGCTGCCGTGGTACGTGAACAGACAGATCGCCGCGATCATGATCGCCGCGCCCGCGAACAGACGCACATAGCCGTGCCACTTCGCGCGACGGTACAGGAGGATCCATACGGCAGACACGAAAAACGCCATGGCCAGCGGCCGCACCCAATTGGCGTAAGCAAGCAGCAGCCCCGCAAGCAGCGGCAGTCCGCCGCGTTTTCCGTACAGCAGCGCCAGCGCCAGAAACGCCAGTGCCGTGAAGCACAGCTCCGTGCGCGCAATGCAGATCTCCGCCCAATACGGCGCACTCAGGCAGAAAAGGATCGCCGTGAGCGCACAGACGTCCGGCGATCCGGTCGCGCGGCAGGCGAGCGTCAGCACCGAAAACAGCAGGATCTGCACGAAAACCATATTCAGCACGTATGCCGACCGCACGCTGCCGGTCAGCCGGAACAGCAGAACGAGCAGATTGACGTAACCCGTTCCTGCCGCGCCTTTACCGATGAAGTCTGCCGCAACGGGATAGAAGTGCCCCTCCCGCACGCAGCGAAGCGCCGTTCCGACGTAGCGCGCGGCGTCGCTGATCGGCTCGCCGCGGAACGTCAGGAGCGTGTAGAGCTGCATCGCAAGCATCAGCACGTAGCAGCACGCCGCCGCGATCGTCAGATTCCGGCTGCGCGTATCGCCGAACGCGCGCAGCCGCGCCGACGATTCATCCCGCAAAAAGAACGGCATCGTTTCGCCTCCGTCTCTCTCCGTTTTAAAAAAGCTGCCCTGCTCACGGCAAGGCAGCCTGACAAACTTCGTCTTATTCCGCGGCTTCCGTCGGATGGATGCTCTGACGGGCGCGGCGGATCTCCGCAAGAGAATCCATCAGCGCAACGTCCGCGTCCTGCATCACGCGATCCAGGAATTC
The DNA here is from genome assembly GCA_902787275.1 of Oscillospiraceae bacterium. GTDB lineage: Bacteria > Bacillota > Clostridia > Oscillospirales > Acutalibacteraceae > UBA1425. Next base: position 8,512 of record CADAGA010000005.1, read on the forward strand.
CGACGTAGCGGAACGGATGTCGTCGGAGTACTTGTTGGCCTTGTTGACCAGATCCTCTGCCTTCGCCTCTGCCTCCGCCGTGACGTTTGCAGCTTCGGTGCGGCGCATTTCGACCATCTCCGCAAGCTTCTGCTCCGCCGCCTCAAGCATATCGCGGCTCTCCTGCTCGGCTTTTGCGCGCAGGTCCTCGGCATATGCCGCCGCACGCTTGGCAACCTCGCTCTCCTCGACCATATGCTGCGCCTTCGCTTCTGCGTCCGCAACGATCTGCGCCGCTTTTTCCTCGGCCTCCGCCGTCGTCTTCTTGGAGAATTCGTCTGCCTGACGCACCAGCTCGCGCGCCTTATCCTCGGACTTCGCCACGAAATCCTTGACCTTTTCCTGTGCGTTCTGCACGATGGCGGCAGAATCCGCCTTCGCCTTTTCGATGATGCTGTTGCGTTCCGCCAGAACGTTGCGCGCCTGCGCGATCTCGACCGGCAGATTCAGCCGCATATCCTCGAGACAGGTTTTGATCGCCTTCGTGTCCACCATCGTCTTGTTGGTGAATGCCACGTTGGTACCGGAATCGACCGCATTTTCGATCTGTTCCAATAAATCTTCAAACGTCATGGTAAAACATCCTTTCTCTCTATGCTCTGTTTTGGATTCGGTTTACGATCTCGTCCTTGACCTCCGGCGGAACGAAGTCGGTAATATCGCCGCGCAGGCTGCACACCTGCTTGACGATGCTGGAGGACAGGTACGTATACTCGACCGCAGAGGAAATAAACAGCGTTTCCATCTCCGGATAGAGTTGTTTGTTGGTCAGCGCCTGCTGGAATTCCTGCTCGAAGTCGGACATGGCGCGCAGTCCCTTGACGACGACGTTCACACCGACCTTGCGCAGGTAGTCCGCCAAAAGGCCGTCGCAGACGTCGACGGAGACGTTCGGCAGTTTTTCCGTACAGCGGCGCAGCATCTGCACGCGTTCCTCGACCGTAAACAGGCCGGTCGGCTTGCTGAGATTGTGCGCGACGACCACGGTCAGATGGTCGAACAGCTTTGCGGCGCGGCTGATGATGTCCATATGTCCGCGCGTCACGGGGTCGAAACTGCCGGGATAAACGGCTTGGCTCAAAGCGCAGCCCTCCCTTTAAATATCGGTATCGCGGTATACTGTGATCTGTGTTTTGCCGTAACGGTAGGTACGGTATATCCTGTACGCGCCGATCGGATCGGGCAGCTCCTCGCCCACGGGCGATTCACAGATGATCACGCCGCCCGCCGCCATGCGCTGCGCCAGGTCGGGCAGAGCCTTCTGCAGAAGGCCGGTGCCGTACGGCGGGTCAAGAAACGCGATATCGAACGTGCTGCGGTTGTTGCGCACGAACGCGAGCGCGTCGGCCTCCAGCACCACGGCGCGATCCGCTAACTTCGTGGTCTGCAGGTTTCGGCGGATGACGTCGATGCTGCGGCGGCTGTTGTCCAGGATCGTGGCGGACGCAGCACCGCGGCTGAGCGCCTCGATCGCAAGCTGTCCGCTGCCTCCGAACAGGTCCAGCACGCGCCTTCCCTCCAGCTCAAACTGGATGATGCTGAATACGGCTTCCTTGACCCGATCGACAGTCGGACGCACGTCAGAACCCGCAAGCGTTTCCAGCGTGCGGCCGCGTGCGGAACCGGTGATCACTCTCATGGCATTTCACTCTCAAAACAGTATTGCATATTATTATCTCATTTTTCACGCCGTTTTGTCAACGGCTTTAATGAAAAAATTGCAAAATTTTTGGCTTATTCGCCGTGGAACGCCGCAAAAATCTTCTCTGCGGTCGTTTTCGGCAGCCCCGGCACGGCGCATAGCGCCTCAACAGACGCTTCCTTGACAGCCGCGAGCGTCTTGAACTGTTTCAGGATCGCTTTGGCGCGTGCGGGACGAAGCGGTGCACTTCCTCCTGGATCTCGGATACCAGCGTGAATGCGCTGCGGCGGGACGTCAGCGCGATCTCGCCCCCGTCGGCCGCGATGGCGCGGGTGCGGTGGCGGCTGTCCTTGACCATGCCGAACAGCGGCACCGAAACGCCGAGCTCGCGCAGAACCGGCTGCACCGCGTGCACCTGTCCCTGTCCGCCGTCGAGCAGGATCAGATCGGGCAGCTTGCCGAACCCCTCGCCGGAATCCTTCTCCTCCAGATAATGCGTAAAGCGCCGGTGCAGCACCTCCGCCATGGACGCGTAGTCGTCCTGACCGGTAAATCCCTTGATGGCAAAGCGCTTGTAGGCGCGCTTGAACGGCAGCCCGTCGCGGAACACGACCATACCGGCCACGTTGTCGCTGCCGGCGGTGTGCGAAATGTCGTAGGCTTCGATATATTCGGGGATGTCCGCAAGCCCCAGAAGCTGCGCCAGCTCGCGCAGCGCGGTCGCCTGACGGCTGACGTGGCCGGACGCCTGCATCAGCTTTTCGGCGGCGTTCTTGCGGCACAGCTCCACGAGCTGCATCTGCTCGCCGCGCTGCGGCACGGCGATCGTCACCTTGCGTCCCGCCTTTTCCGAAAGCCACCGGCCCATCAGCTCCGCATCCTCCATCTCGCCGTCCAGCGAGATGCGCGGCGGAACGGTTCTGTCCATGGAATAGAAACTGCGCAGCAGCTCCGTGCGGCACTCTGCCGCGTCTTCCGGCGTATCGATGATGAAAAACTCGCTCTCGCGCAGCCGTCCCTCGCCGAACCGCAGCACAAAAAAGCAGCTTTTTTCTTTTTCCGAAACGAGCGCAAACACGTCCTGTTCCTCGACGGCGGCGGAGTAGACCTTCTGCCGATCCGCCGAGCGCTTGATCGCCGCGATGCGGTCACGCAGCCGTGCAGCTTTCTCAAACTCGAGATTGTCGGCGGCCTCGGTCATGCGCCGTTCCAAATCGCGCAGCGCGTCGGCGGTGCCGCCCTTTAAAAACAGCAGCGCCTGCTCGACCGTCTCGCGGTATTCCTGCTCGCCGATCTTTCCGGCGCAGGGCGCGGAGCACTGCTTGATGAAATAGTTCAGGCACGGCCGTCCTTTTCCGACGTCGCGCGGGAACGTTTTGCCGCAGCGCGGCAGACGGTAGATCTTCAGCGCCTCGTCCACGGCGTTCGACACGGTGAAGTGGCTCGTGTACGGTCCGATATACGTCGCGCCGTCGTCCGCCTTCTGCAGCACGGCGGAGATCATCGGCCAGCCGTCGTTTGAGACGCGGATATAGCTGTAGCCCTTGTCATCCTTGAGCAGGATATTGTACTTCGGTGCGTACTGCTTGATGAGACTGCACTCGAGCACGAGCGCCTCGAACTCGCTGTCGGTCAGGATGTAGTCGAAATCTGCCACGTGTTCGACCATGCGCACGACCTTGATGCCGTGGTTCCGCTGCGAGCCGAAATACTGACTGACACGGTTTTTGAGCGCCTTCGCCTTGCCGACGTAGATGATCTTTCCATGCCGGTCCTTCATCAGATATACGCCGCTCGAAAGCGGGAGACGCATCGCCTTTTCCCGAAGCTGACGCATCGTCAGCGGCCGGATCTCCGGCATGAGGGATCACCTCTCTTCCCCATAGATGTTAAAAGCCTTCGTGCATGCACACGAAGGCCGTTCATGAGATCGAGCGTTTATTCCGCGAAGCCGGAATTGACAAGCCGGACGAGTTCGTCCACAGCCTGTTCCTCGTCGGGGCCGCCGGCGATAATGCGGATGTTTGTGCCGCCCATGATGCCCAGAGACAGCACGCCCAGCAAGCTCTTGGCGTTGACGCGGCGTTCTTCCTTTTCCACCCAGATGGAGGACTTGAATTCATTGGCCTTCTGGATGAAGAAGGTCGCCGGACGCGCATGCAGACCGACCTGATTCTGAACCGTAACGTCTTTTACATACATAGCTCTCTATCTCCCGCAAAACGTAATCAAATTCAATGCAATACATATTATAGCACAAAACCGACGAAGGTCAATAATCTGCTTTCCGTTTTTCAAACTTTCGGATGGCTTCATAAAAAGGGGTCGTTTCCACCCCGCGATTTTTGTTGAATTTGACAAGAGCACAGCGGCGGTTTTATGCAATATTGCCGAATATTCTTTGTTTTTACACGCTTTCGTTCAGAATACACACCGTCCGTTCGACCGTCGATGCGTCCGCGTCGGGGTCGACCGCGACGTATGCCGTGCGGGCAAGAAAGTCAAGCGTCGCAGGGCACATATCGGGCGCGTAATCCGTTTGCAGGCCCTGATTCTCCGCCATGCGGAAGGGGTCCATCGCCGGATGCAGCGCGCCGCGCTTTTCCATGATCTGCGTCCAGTTGGAATAGACGTGCTTGCCCGTGTCGATGGGGATGGTCAGTGCAAGGCCGCGCTCCGCGCAGCGCGAAACGAACGCGCGGCATGCGTCGGCCGTCGGGAACCGCAGCGCCAGCGTCGTGGGGCATCCGCCCTGCGGATCGTGGGACGGCAGAACGGTCAGACGTGCATCCAGCAGCGCGCACATCGCGTCCCTGTTTTTGTGCAGATCGGCAATCAGCGCAGGCAGCTTTTTGAGCTGTTCGCGCAGGATCGCGCCCGTGATGTCGGACACGCGGAATTCCGTCCCGCCGAAAACCGGCTGCGTGACGTCCTCGAGCTGGTCGCCGAAAAACGCCACTGCGCTCGCGTCGTGGTAGATCAGCGCGCGCTCGTACATCGTGCGGTCGTTCGTCACGAACAGACCGCCCTCGCCGGACGTGAGTACTTTGAAATAATTGAAGCTGTACGCGCCGGCGTCGCCGAGCGTGCCGAGATACTTTCCTTTGTAGCTGCCGCCGTCCGCCTGACAGGCGTCCTCGACGATGGCGACGCCGTATTTGTCCGCGAGCCGCCGCAGACCGTCCATATCACAGGGGAACCCCTGGATATGCACGGGGATGATCGCTTTGGTGTGTGCGGAGATATGCTTTTCGGCGTCGGAAACACTGATGGTCAGCGTCTCGTCTGTTTCAACGATCACCGGCACAGCGCCGACGGACGTTACCGCCAGCGCAGTGGCAATGTACGTGTACGCCGGCACGATCACTTCGTCACCGGGCCCGACGCCCAGCGCGATCAGCGACGACGCCAGCGCGCCGAAACCGCTCGTCATCAGCAGCGCGTAGCGCGAACCGGTCAGCGCCTTCCACTCCTCCTCGAAATGGTAGACCTCACGTCCGGCGCTGTTGATCTTGAAAAACGCTCTGCTGTTGATCGCGCGGGCGACCGCGTCGATCTCTTCCTGTCCGATCCTGTACATGGTCTATTCCTTTCCGCCGACGATCCGGCATACTTCATCGATCAGATGCTGATCCGCATTTTCCGTCAGATTGTAAAGTCCGCCCGTGCGGAAAACGTCCACCTCATAGCCGCCTCGGCAGATCTGATCCTGCGAGGGGAAATAGCCGCAGTAGCCGTTCGTATTCGACAAACTGAGCGTGTGCGGCCACGGCAGATACGCGCGCAGCCGCAGCGTGATCTCGGAAAAGATCTCGTACGGCGTCGGCACGAACAGCACGTCGCCCAGAGATACGGCGCAGAACGGGAATGCAAAATGCGTCGGATGTTCCGTCACGCCGGATTCCAGCAGCGCACAGACGTCTTTATAGTGCGCGTACGTCAGTTTATCTATGTTGATCAGCTCGTCCGGGTTTTCGATGGCGGCAAGTTTCCGGCGCACCGTGTCGAGCGAAGGCGTCGGCGCATACGGCAGCCGCACCGTGTCCGCAAAGCAGGCGAGGTTCCCGTCGTGGAATCCGCCGAGACTGCGCACCGCGCGCATGGCGTCCGCCGCCGCGACGCCGCCCAGCTCCAGCGCGTAACCGAGGTTGCCGGTCGTTCCGCCGTTCGTCAGCCGCGGCCCCACGTCGCCCACGGCGCCGTTCCAGAACGCGGTCAGTACACCGGTCTCTTTTTCCACACGGTCGATCATCACGCCCGACCAGTCGCGCGTGATCTCACGGTTGAGTCCCGACGCCGTTCCGTGGCAGCCGTAGTGGATCAGGTTGAGGATGCCTCTGCCGTCCGTGCCGCGGAGCGCGACGACCGTCATTTCCGGATCGTACGCACCGAACGGATTCTGTCCCAGACCGATCGAGCCGTCCGGATGGATCTCGCGGCGATTGACGCCGACGTCGCTTTTTGTCGTGCCGATCGCGATCTGCGCCGGACGCAGCGCATTCACCGCGTCGCGTCCCGCCTGCAGCGCGCCGGGCAGAAGTATTTTTTCATAAAACGGACGGTCGATCTCGCCCCAGCCCTCCATGCCGGACACGTTCGGCGCGGAATGCGTGTGCGTTGCGCTCAGGAGAATATGCGCTTTGGGCACGCCCGTCTCTTTTTCGAGCAAAGCGCGCATCTCGTCGCACAGATCCGTGTGGATGTCGCCGACCTCGACCGTGACCAGCAGCGCGGACAGAGCGCCGTGCCGGAATGCCGCTGCGGTCAGCGTCAGATCGTCGTGCACCGACGTGCTCTCCCAGTTCGGCCGATACCCGTACAGGCACGTGCCGACCGGCGGCGTGATGACCGCGCGCGCGGCGCCTGCCTCAAATATTTCCCGCATACCGTACCCTTCCTTTCCGGAACTTCTCGTACCTTGATTATATTCCTTTTGCAGGGCGATGTAAAGATAAAAACCGCATCCGTTCCGTTTGGAACGAACGCGGTTCTCAAGAAAGGAGATGAAAAAGAAGGAAAACTCCGAATCAGAACAGACCTTTGAAGAAATCGTTGTAGAACTCGTAGGGATCCACGTAATTCTGGGACGTCGTCGTCTCCGCTGGCGCCTCTTTCTTTTCTTCGACAAGCGTGACGGTCACGTTGAATTCCTTGGTCTGGTAGTTGTTGTCGACGCGGCAGATCGTCAGCGTCAGCTTGTCGCCGACCTTGCCGTTCTCGATTTTGCTCAGCAGCACCTCCGGCTTGGTCAGTTCCTCGCCGTTGACCTTGATGATCATGTCGTACTGCTTCACGTCCGTTTTCGCCAGAGAGCTGTCCTCGTTGATGTCGGTAATGATCAGCGAACCGGACGGCAGTCCCTTGATCTTGATGAGCATGCTGTACTGCTGGTAGTTGACCGCTTCGGCATAGGTGATGCCGAGCTTCGCGCGGTTCGCCACGTATCCGTACGTCGCAAGACTGTTGATGATGCTCTGCGCGGACTTGATCGGGATGGAGAAGCCCATGCCCTCATACTGCGTGTCGATGATCTTCTGGGAATTGATGCCCACGACCTGACCGTACTGGTTGACGAGCGCACCGCCGGAATTGCCGGGGTTGATCGCCGCCGTATGCTGGATGCAGACCATCGTGTACGTGCTCTTGACGGAGCGGTCGATCGCGGAAACGATGCCGCTGGTGAACGAGCCGAAGAATTCCGTACCGCCGGGATTGCCGATCGCGTAAACGGGATCGCCGACCTGCAGCTTGGAGGAGTCGCCGAACTCGGCGAGGCTCAGTCCGCGCGCCTTGATGCGCAGCACGGCAAGATCCGTTTTGGAATCCGCGCCGACGACTTCGGCGTCATAGGTGGAGCCGTCCTCGGTCTGCACGGTATACGTCAAACCGGTTCCGTTGACGACGTGGGCGCAGGTAATGATGTAGGTATAGGTATGGGTATCGTCCTCCTTCCACAGGACGCCGGAGCCTTCGCTCGCGACTTCACTGGAACGGCTGGAGTAGACCAGAATGCCCACGGACGAGGAACGCACTTTCGCAGCAATCTGCGTCGGCGTCAGTACGGCGCCGGGCACTGCGCTGCTGTCGGACGCCGGCGATGCCTGCGTCTGCATTTCGGGCGCGTTTGCCTGCGTACTGTTCTGCGTATCGGCGCTCGTTGCCGATTCGATCCGTCTGTGGCGTCCGCCGATCCCGATGCCTACGCCGAACATAACGCCGGCAAGCACGATCAGCGCGATCACGGTAAAGAATACTTTCAGTCCTTTTTTGGACTTTTTCTCCGGAGCATTCGCCGGCGCGGTGTAGGTCTGCGCGCCGTACGCCGGCTGCGTGCCGTATACGCTTTGCGGACGCGCCGTCTGCCCGTAGGGCGGGACGGTGTTCTGCTGTCCGTACGGCGGGACGGTCGTTCTTCCGTAGGGCGGGACTGTCTGCTGCGTGCGATACGCGCTGACCGGCGGCGGATCGTACCCCAAACGCTCTGCCTGTACGGTCGGTTCCTCCGCCTGCGGCGCCGGATCTGTCTGTGCGGCAGACTCCGCCTGCGCCGAAAAATCGGGTTCGACTGTCGTTTCGGAATCGGCAACCGGCGTTTGCGTTGCCTGCGGTTCCGGCGCGCTCTGCGCCGCGGACGGCTGCGCGGAACCGAATACGGTCTTTTCAAAAATCGACGCGGTTTGCGTCTCTTCGGCTTTTGCCGGTTCCTGCGGATCGCTCGTGTTTCCGAACGTCTCGTTTTCAAATTCGTTCGTCATTTAAAACACAACCCTTTCTCTTTGATCGTTGCCTGTATTGTAATCCGCAATTATTACGGATGTTTGAACGCTTCGTAAAAAGAACTTTAAAAACAGCGTTATGCGTTTTCCTCGTGCATCGGCAGCCAGAAGGAGAACTCCGTGTACTGGTTTTCCAGGCTGGACGCCTTGATCGCGCCGCCGTGCATTTCGACGATGCTCTTGACGATATACAGTCCGAGGCCAGCGCCCTTGACGTCGAAGCTGCGGGATTTGTCCACCTTGTAGAACTGGTCGAACACGCGGTCGATCTCCTCGGACGAGATGCCCTTGCCGCTGTTGCGGATGGAGACGTAAACCTTCTGCATGTCGTGCACCACGTCGAAGTGGATCTCGCCGCCCTCCGGCGTGAACTTCACCGCATTGTCCACGAGATTGTACACGACCTGCGTGAGCATATCCTTGTCGCCGGAAATGATCGTGCTCTCCATGTTTTCCAGGCCGGTGATGCGGAACTGCTTCTGCTCGATCATCTGCTCAAAGCCGAGCATCGTGCGGAAGATCATGTCGCACAGATCGAAATCCTGCCGCTTGAGCGAGAGCTTTCCGGCCTCGATCTTGGACAGGTTCAGCATCGAGACAACGAGCCGCGACAGACGCTTGACCTCATCGGAAACGATCTGCAGATAATGCTGCTGCTTGTCCTTTCCGATCGTGCCGTCGAGCATGCCGTCGATGAACCCGCCGATGGTCGTCATCGGCGTTTTCAGCTCGTGCGAGACGTTCGCGACGAAGCTGCGGCGCGAGGATTCCAGCGACGCCAGATCGCGCGCCATGGAGTTGAACGCGTTTGCCAGCTCCGCCATCTCGTTGCGGCCGCTGACCTCCACGCGCATGCTGAAGTCGCCCGCAGCATACCGCTTCGTGGCCTCGGACATCTGCCGCAGCGGTTTCGTCATTTCGTACGTCATGATGTAGACCGCGAAAAGCGCGACCGCCAGCGTGATCGCGGCGGAGATGCCGAACATGCGCAGCATCGCCAGGATATAGGGTCGCAGACTCTCCCGGACCGGCTGCATGCCGATCACGTACGCAACCGTTTCGTCGGAGATGCGCACGGGCGTCGCGTAGGTAAAGTTCTTCTCTGACGGATCGCCGCCCAGCGTCGTGACGCCGGAATACGGTCCGTTCTGCAGCGTGTCGAGAATATCCTTCGGGATATGGATCTGGTCGTGGATAATGCATCCGCCCGTGTACAGCGCCATATCGCTGCGCCGCATTTCCTGGCAGTAGATCACGTCTCCGTTTTCGTTGCAGATGAAGAAGTCGGCGTCGATCGCTTCGGATGCGGTCATCAGATCGCCGCAGATCATCAGCGCTGCGTTCGGGGGATACTCCTTGGCGTAGTCTGAGCCGACCATCTGCGCCACGGACTGCGACAGGCGCTCCGCATTTTCGGAGAGCAGCGACGTCTTTTCGTTTTCAAAGTAGTCGCGCGCAAAAATGATCAGCGAACCGCCGAGCACCGTAAACGAGATGAGAATGACCAGGAAGATGATGGTGAAATACTCTTTGAACAGTCCGGAGGACTGCCGTTTTTTCTTTTTCTTTTGTGACGCCATGACGATCAGTCTTTCGTCTGGAATTTATAGCCGACGCTCCAGACCGTTTCCAGGCTCCACTGGTCGGAAACGCCCTTGAGCTTTTCGCGCAGACGCTTGATGTGCACGTCCACCGTGCGCGAGGAATCGCCGTAGTAATCGAATCCCCAGACCGCGTCCAGAAGCTGGTCGCGCGTGAACACGCGGTTGGGATTGCTCGCCAGATGATAGATCAGCTCCAGCTCCTTGGGCGGCGTATCCACCTTGACGCCCTTGACGCGCAGCTCGTAATTGGTCAGGTTGATGACGAGGTTGTCGTAGCGGACCTCCTTGACGTCCTTCTCTGCGCCGCCGCTGCTTCTGCGCAGGACAGCCTTGACGCGCGCAACGACCTCCTTGGACTCAAACGGCTTCGTCACGTAATCGTCCGCGCCGAGCTCCAGACCGAGCACCTTGTCGAACGTCTCGCTCTTGGCCGTGAGCATGATGATCGGCTTTTCGGACGTCTTGCGGATCTCGCGGCAGACCTGCCAGCCGTCGAGGCCGGGCAGCATGATGTCCAGCAGCACCAGATCCGGCTCTTTTTCATGGAAGCTCTGCAGCGCGGACTGGCCGTCGTGGAAAATGACGGTCTCATATCCGTCCTTTTCCAGATACAGCCGCAGCAGCTCGCAGATATTGGTATCGTCGTCGACGATCATGATTCTTTCCGCTGCCATGAGATGATCCTCCTCTTGCTTTCGTTGACCACAGTATAATCGGTCGAATTAAACAACCTGTGATAAAAATATGTCGAAAATGTAAATTTTTACCTGTTTGAAGGGGCGTCGCATGCAGAGAAAGACGCCGTTTTCTTCGTCCGACAGGCGTATGCCGATACGGCAAGGGCGAAAAAAAGAATTGCGTTATAAAACCGATTTGACCCTTCTTTTCGTGCTTCGCCGCATGCGGCGGTCCTCAAATAAACTTAAACGACGTCCGCGACGTGAACACCTCGCCAGCCTTGTACAGGCAGGACGGGAACTCCGGACGGTGCGGCGTGTCGGGATAGAACTGCGTTTCGAGGCAGAAGCCCGCGTGGCGGTACATCGGCAGACCCTTCTTGCCGGGAGCACCCTGCAGGAAGTTGCCGGTGTACAGCTGCATGCCGGGCAGATCGGTGAACAGCTGCATGCGGATGCCCGTCGCGGGGCAGTACGCCTCGGCCGCCGGCTCGCCCGCACGCGCGTCGAGACAGTAGTTGTGGTCGTAGCCGCGGCACATCAGCAGCTGCTCGTCCTCCTCGCCGATGTCGCGTCCGATCGGTTTCGCCTTGCGGAAATCGAACGCCGTGCCTTTCACCGAACGCACCTCACCCGTGGGGATGCTGCGCTCGTCCGTGGGCAGATAGTGCGACGCGCGGATAAGCAGCTCCGTGTTCAGGATATCGCCGCCGTCAAAGCCGCCGAGATTGAAGTACGCGTGGTTGGTCAGGTTGATGTAGCTGTCCGCCGTGCAGCGCGCCTTATAGTCGAGGATCAGCTCGTTGTCCTCGGTGAGCGTGTACGTCACCGACGTTTCCATCTCGCCCGGGAAGCCTTCGGCGCCGTCAGGACTGGTGTAAAGCATCTCGACAGCGGTCTCCGTCAGCACGCGCGCGCGCCACACCGCGCGGGAGAACTCCCCGCCGCCGTGCAGACAGGTAACGCCCTTTTCGTTGCGCGTCACGTTATATTCTTTGCCGCCGACCGTGAATTTCCCGTCGGCGATGCGGTTGCAGTAGCGGCCGACCAGCACGCCCTGATAGTCGCAGCGGTGCAGGAAGCCGTCCATGTCGTCAAAACCCGCGAGCACGTCGCGCGTTTTGCCGTGCGCATCCTTGACGTACAGCGCCTGCAGCGCGCCGCCGTAGGTCAGGATCACGGCGCGCATGCCGTTTTTGTTGCCGATCGTGTAGGAGTAAACGTCCGTTCCGTCGTCAGTCGTGCCGAACCATTTTTTCTCGATACTCATTTGTCCTGCTCCTTATGCCTCGTAAAACGCTTTGATCGCGCGGTAAGTCATATAAACGTCCAGCTTGGAGACGACCTCGAACGGCGCGTGCATCGACAGCACCGGCACGCCCACGTCCACGACGTCCACGTCGAGCTTGGCAACGTATTTCGCCACGGTCCCGCCGCCGCCGGCATCGACCGCGCCCAGCTCACCCGTCTGCCAGACGACCTTCGCGTCGTCCAGCACACGGCGCACAAAGCTCATATAGTCCGCGTTCGCGTCCGACGTGCCGCTCTTGCCGCGCGCACCGGTATACTTCGTGATGACCACGCCGCGATTGATGAACGCCGCATTTCTCTTTTCCTGCACCGACGGGAACGTCGGATCGAACGCCGCGTTCACGTCGGCGGACAGACACTTGGAATTGCGCAGCACCTCGTAGCCTTCACAGCCCGCGGCTGCGGCGAGGTCGTACAGGAAGTACGGCATATAGGAGGAATTCAGTCCCGTGTTGCCGTCGCTGCCCGTTTCCTCTTTATCGGTCAGCACCGTCACGCAGGTGTATTCGGGATCTTTCACGTCGAACGCCGCCATTGCCGACGGATAGGCGCACACGCGGTCGTCGTGGCCGTAGCCGCCGATCATGCTGCGATCGAACCCGATATCGCACACAGGCATCGCCGGCACGACCTCCAGCTCGGCGGACAGGAAATCCTTTTCCGTCATGCCGTACTTGTCGAACAGGAGCTTCAGGATATTCAGCTTCACCAGCTCGCTGCCCTCGTCGGCGCAGAACGGACGGCTGCCGACCAGCACGTTCAGCTCCTCGCCCTTGATGCCGTCCTCGAGCGTGCGTTTTTCCTGCTCGCGCGCCAGATGCGGCAGCAGATCGGTGACGACGAACTTCGGCTCGCCCTCTTTTTCACCGACGCACACGTTCACGCACGTCCCGTCCTTTAAATACACAACGCCGTGCAGGGACAGCGGGATCGCCGTCCACTGATATTTTTTGATGCCGCCGTAGTAATGCGTCTTGAACAGCGCCATCTGCTCGTCCTCATACAGCGGATTGGGCTTGAGATCGAGGCGCGGGGAGTCGATGTGCGCCGCCGCGATGCGAACGCCCTCGCGCACGGACTTTTTGCCGAATACGGTCAGGATGATCGCCTTGCTGCGGTTGATGAAATACACCTTGTCGCCGCACGCGTATTTTTTCGCGCGGTCGAACGGCACGAAGCCGTTGTCCTCGGCGGCCTTCTGCATATATGCGACCGCTTCGCGTTCGGTTCTGCTCTCGTTCAGGAACTGCATATAGCCGACGCAGAAATCGTCCGCCGCCTGCACTTCTTTTTCATCGATCTGCTTCATCGCGTGCGTCGGCGCATAAGCCAATTCCTCACGAAGAAGCTCTGCTTTGCTTTTTTCTGCCATGGTACTCATTCCTTTATCCATAAATTTTTTTATACGTTTGCATCGCCCGATCCACCTTGCGCACGTAGTGCGCGGTGTCCCGGAACGGGATGTGCTCCAATGTCCTGCCGTCGGAGGAGACCGATCCGTCGCACAGCCATTTTCCGACCTGTCCGCGTCCGGCGTGGTACGCGGCGAGCGCCGTGCGCGTGTCGCCGAATTCGTCGAGCAGCAGGTGCAGCAGATACGTTCCGAAGCGGATCGCGGTATCGGGTTCGTACAGGTCGGCAAAATCCGCCTCTTCGCCCATGCGCATGCACAGCCACTCGAACGTGTCCGGCATGATCTGCATCAGCCCTGCGGCGCCGACTTCGGACCCGGCGTCCGTACGGAACGAGCTTTCCGTGCGGATAACGGCGTAGACCAGATCTTTGTCCACGCCGTACTGTGCGCTGTATTTTTCCACCGCGTCCGCGTATTTATGCGGATACAGCGTTTTCATCACGCTGCGGCACGTGACCGCGCCCGTCAGGATCAGGATCAGAACGAGAAAAAAAGCGATCGCCGTTTTTTTCATACAGGTACTCTCTCCAGCAATTTTCGGAGTTCGGTCTGCGGATCGAAGGGCGCGTATCCGCGCAGCACAACGTCCGCTTTTTCAAGATAAAACGCGTCGGGCGGCTGCGCCTGCATGCGCTGCCTTGCCTGCGCCTCGGTCAGACCGTCGCGCAGCATGATGCGCCGCAGCCGTTCCTCCCCGGGCGCGAGCACGACCGCAATCAGGTCGCACTTTTCCGAAATGCCGCTTTCGATCAGCGCCGCAGCGTCGATCACCGCACCGCGCGCTTCGGGATGTGCCGCGATCTGCGCGAACAGCGTGCGTTCGATCGCCGGATGCGTCAGCGCGTTGAGCCTGCGCACGTTTTCGGGCGACGAAAACGCACGCGCCGCCAGCGTTTTGCGGCAGAGCGTTCCGTCGGATCCGAGGATATCCGCGCCGAACGCTTCACACAGTTCGTCGAGCACGGGCGAACCGGCCTGCACGACCGCACGCGCCGCCGCGTCCGCGTCCGCGACGAAAAAGCCGCTCTCGCGCAGCATCGCCGAAAACGTGGATTTCCCGGAACCGGTCGGTCCGGTCAGTCCGATCACAAACATCGCGTCACCTCGCGTCAATCAAAGCAGCGGCGGATCGTCTCGATGATCCTCGCCTGCTGCTCGGCCGTCATCTTGTTGTCCGACGGCAGACACAGTCCGCGCCGGAAAATATCCGCGCCGACGTCCGCGCCGTCCGCCGCCGCGACGAACGCGTGACCGCGGTAGATCGGCTGCAGGTGCATCGGCTTCCAGATCGGCCTGCCCTCTGCGTTGATGCTCTGGATCGCGTCGAGGATCTCGTGCGGGCAGCTCTTGCCCGCTTCGGGGGTATAGGAATACGCTGTATCGGTGCGCGTCATGGCGCACATCGCGTCGTCATCGATCAAAAGACAGCTCAGCCAGAAATTCGGCACGCTGTTTTCCGCGTCATAGGGATTCATCATCACGGGAAGCCCCTGCAGACCGTCCCGGTAGCGCAGATAGATCGCGCGTTTCTGCGCGATATGTTCATCCAGATACGGCAGTTGTCCGCGCACGACGCCCGCGACGACGTTGCTCATGCGATAATTGTAACCCATCTCCGCATGCTGGTACCACGGCGCGTTCTCGCGGCTCTGCGTGCTCCACTTGCGCACCTTGTCCGCATCCGTCGCGGAATCGGTCAGGAACATCCCGCCGGCGCTGCCGGTGATGATCTT
Organism: Oscillospiraceae bacterium; assembly: GCA_902787275.1. GTDB lineage: Bacteria > Bacillota > Clostridia > Oscillospirales > Acutalibacteraceae > UBA1425. The sequence continues at coordinate 23,708 of CADAGA010000005.1, forward strand.
GTTGCCGTTGAAGCTGATGACGCTGTAATCGCCGAACGAACCGGTCTGTCTGCCCCTGTATGTCGCGCCGAAGCTCTCCGCCGCGTCCTCCACGAGCAGCGCGTCGTGCGCATCGCAGACCGCACGCAGCTCGTCGACCTTGGCGGGCGTACCGTACAGATGCGCCGCTACGACCAGACGCACGTCGGGATACTGCGCAAACGCGCGCTCGAGTGCGTTCGGGTCCATGTTCCACGTTTCGCGTTCGGTGTCGATAAAGACCGCTTCGCCGCCCTCGTACGCCACGGGGTTGACCGTCGCGTCGAACGTCATATCCGAACAGAAAGCTTTTCTGCCCTCCAGCACGCCGCGTCCCGTTTCGGCCCTGCCGTAGAGCCGTTCTCCGGCGAGCTTGACCGCCAGATGCAGCGCCGCCGTCCCGCAGCCGAGCGCGACCGCATACCGCACGCCGACAAGCTGCGCGGCGGCCGCTTCCGCCTCGTCAATGTTTTTGCCGACGGTGGACATCCAGTTCGTCTCGAACGCCTCGGTCATATAGCGCAGTTCGTCGCCGTGCATGGTCGGCGAGCTCAGATAGAGCTTGCGCTCAAAGGGTTTTACGTCGAGCTTTCCACGAATCATACCGTTTCTCCTCATCTGTCTGTCTGGTTTACTCTGTTTCTACGATTTGAAATGCCGCCGCACGCAGCAGCCGGTTCAGCACCGCCAGATCGACGCCGCGGTCATCGGGGCAGTGCACCAGCACGTTCCGGAAGCCGCGTTCATCCGCGTCACGCAGCGCGCGAAAGATCCGCTGTGCATGCGTTTTGGCGTCTGACGCGCTGCCGAGCGCGATCGTTTCGTTTGTGAACGCGCTTTCCTCGCCGTCGAAGCAGAGGATCAGCGTGTCGGCTGCAGGATAGGTCTTTGCGTACCGCGCAAAGGATTCCAAGCTCCCGCGTACCAATTTTACGTCGGCGTCGGGGGAATAATGCTTGTATTTCATACCGGGCGACGACGGTTTTTCGCCGCTTGCCAGTTCGCCCAGGACCGCCTTGTCCACGTCGACCTCGCCCAGAACGTCCCGCAGCTGCTCGAGCGTGACGCCGCCCGGGCGCAGCAGACGCGGTCTTTTTGCGCAGAGCGTCACGACGGTGGATTCCACGCCCACGCTGCACGCACCGCCGTCGACGATCATGTCGATCTTGCCGTCCATGTCGTGCAGCACGTGCTGCGCTGTCGTCGGGCTGGGCTTGCCGGACGTGTTGGCTGACGGCGCCGCCAGCGGGACGCCGGCTTCGCGGATGATCGCGTTCGCGATCGGGTGCGACGGCATCCGGATCGCCACCGTGGGAAGTCCGCAGCTCACCGCGTCGGGGATGCAGTCCGCTTTCGGCAGGATGATCGTTAAAGGTCCCGGCCAGAACGCGTCCGCGAGTGCCTTCGCTTCGGGCGGTATTTCCTTTACCAGCGCGGGCAGCTCCTCCATCGACGCAATATGTACGATCAGCGGGTTGTCCTGCGGTCTGCCCTTCGCGGCAAAAATTTTCCGAACGGCCGCTTCGTCCAGCGCGTTCGCCGCCAGACCGTATACCGTCTCCGTCGGGATGCCGCACAGACCGCCGCTTCGCAGCACCTCGGCCGCGCGCCGCAGCAGATCGGTCTGCTGCGGGGAATCTATTTTCAACAACTCTGTTTTCATCTTATTGTTCCTTCAGCTTTGCCGCCGTGTCCGCCGTCAGCAGCGCGTCGATCAGCTCGGTCAGGTTGCCGTTCAGGATCGATTCGAGCTTGTACAGCGTCAGACCGATGCGGTGGTCGGTCACACGTCCCTGCGGATAGTTATACGTGCGGATACGCTCGCTGCGGTCACCCGTACCGACCTGCGCGCGCCGCTCGCCGGCGATCTCCGCCGCCTGCTTCTCGCGCTCGGCCTCGAGGATGCGCGAACGCAGGATCTTCATCGCCTTGTCCTTATTTTTATATTGACTGCGCTCATCCTGACACTCCACGACCGTGCCGGTCGGCAGGTGCGTGATGCGGATGGCGGAATCCGTTTTGTTGATGTGCTGGCCGCCTGCGCCGCTGGAACGGAACGTGTCGATCTGCAGATCGGCTTCGTTGATCTGCACGTCGACGTCCTCCGCCTCCGGCAGCACTGCCACCGTGACGGTGGACGTCTGGATGCGTCCCTGGCTCTCCGTCACCGGCACGCGCTGCACGCGGTGCACGCCGCTCTCGAACTTGAAGCGCGAATACGCGCCGTCTCCCTCGATCATGAAGCTGATCTCCTTGAAGCCGCCCAGCTCTGTCTCGTTCACGTAGACGACCTCGACGGTAAAGCCGCACGTTTCGGCATACATCGTATACATGCGGTACAGCACGCCCGCAAACAGCGCCGCCTCCTCGCCGCCCGCGCCCGCGCGGATCTCCACGATCACGCTGCGCTCATCGTTCGGGTCCTTCGGCAGCAGCAGGATCTTGAGCTGTTCGGTCAGCTCCTCAGCCTTTGCTTTCGCGGTTTCCAGCTCCTCGGCGGCCATTTCGCGAAAATCCTTGTCCAGACCGCCGTCGTCGAGCAGCTCCTTCGCCTCTGCCGCCTCAGACTGCGCCTGCTTGTACGCACGGTACGTTTCCACCACAGGCGCAAGCTGTTTGACCTCGCGCATCAGCTTCGTATACGCCGCCACGTCCGACGTCACGCCGGGATCGCAGAGCGACTGCTGCAGCCGATCGTATTTTTCCTCGATGCTTTGAAGCTGGTGAAACATATTTCCTCCGTGTGTGCATGGTTTGTCAAAAACTGCATATTCTATTGCGGACGGACGGAACTCCGCCTGGTTATACACATACAAATATTAGTATAGCACATCCGAAAGCAAATGTATAGAATTTTGAGAATTTTTTCTTACCGGACGCCATATAGATAACAGTACAGGAACGAAGAAAGGTGGACGCAGCGCATGAACCTCTCGCCGCAGATCAAAAAGGACTTTGTTTCCGGAAAACAGCAGGAAAGCGGATTCTTTCCGGAAGGCACGTGCATCGGCACGAACGCGAACCGACGCGCGCTCGCCTCCGTTTACGGACTGCAGGAAGCGCTCGCGGACGGTCGGACGCTGGAGGGTCGCGTCACGCTGTGTGACGGCGCGCACAATCTGCACGTCGATCTGGGCTGCATGAAGGGAATTATCCCGCGCGAGGAGGGCGCGCTCGGCATCGACAGCGGCGCGGTGCGCGACATCGCGCTGATCTCCCGCGTGGGAAAGCCCGTCGCGTTCCGCGTCATCGGATTCGAGCAGGACGCCGCGGGAGAAACGCGGGCGGTATTGAGCCGCAGGGCAGTGCAGGCGGACTGCGTGGAGCGATTCGTCCGGCGGCTGACGCCGGGCGACGTGATCGGCGCACGCATCACGCACATGGAGAGCTTCGGCGTGTTCGCGGACGTCGGCGCGGGGCTCAGCGCGCTCATGCCGATCGACAGCATCTCCGTCTCGCGCATCCCGCATCCGAACGTGCGTTTCCAGCCGGGGCAGGACGTGCGCGCTGTTGTCAAAGGCGTGGACGACCAGAACCGCGTCACGCTCTCGCACAAGGAACTGCTCGGCACGTGGGAGCAGAACGCCGCCCTGTTCGAGGCGGGGCAGACCGTCGCGGGCATCGTCCGCAGCGTGGAAAAATACGGCGTGTTCGTCGAACTGACGCCGAACCTGGCGGGACTTGCGGAATACGTCGACGGTGTGCAAGCAGGCCAGCGCGCGAGCGTCTACATCAAGAGCATCCTGCCGGAGCGCATGAAGATCAAGCTCATCATCGTGGACGCTTTTGCCGAAGCTGCGGCGCCGGAACCGGTCCGCTACTTCACGGACTGCGACCATCTTGACCGGTGGATCTACTCGCCCGAATCGTGCGAAAAGGTCATCGAAACGGTATTCTGAAATAACGTGAAAAGGGACTGCCGCATCAGCGACAGCCCCGTCTTTGTTTTTTCCTTTATTGCATATCGCGCGAAGCGATGACGTCGACGCCGGTACCGCAGAGGTGTGATAAGACCATCGGGACGGCATTTTGAACAATACAAACCCCCGCGATCCGAGAGCAAGATCACGGGGCGTTTTTATGTCGGGATCCCTTTTTTAAATCAGCGTCACATCCCAGCCGCCGACAAGGAAGCGTCGGATCAGAACAACATCCTTGAGGTCAAGGACACCATCTCCGTTGACGTCGGCATTGACTTCGTTGATGGTCAAATCCCAGCCGCCGGCCAGATACCGGCTGATTATCACGGCGTCCAAAAGACTGATCTTGCCTTCGCCGCTTGCGTCGCCGGGCGTGCAGTCGACGATGGACACCGTGCTGTTTACCATGTACAACGACACCGGCAGCAGCGCGGCGTTAAAAGTCGAATCATCGTCGCACGTCACGGTCACGGTCGTTTCGCCGACCGTCGCCGACGGCTGCACCTCGAACGTCAGCGTCACCAGCGTGCCGTTCGCCGTGTTATCGCTGCGCGCATAGTCGTCGCTCCACAGCACCGTGAACGGCACATCCGTCAGCCTGCCGCCGCACTGGAATGTCGACGCACCGAAAACAGTCCCGTTTTCGACGCTGACCAGCCGCAGCTGCTGCGGGTCGTAGCCGATGTGCAGGCGCGCGGCGATGATGCCGGGGTTGTTTGCCAGATCCACGGAAACCCTGACCAAACGACCCGTACTGCAGCCGACGATGGCGTCCGCCGCAGTCACAGCCGGAGCGTCGAGCGGCAAAACGTCGATTGGTCGTGTTTCCTCAAAACCGCAGCGTGTGCAAACGCGCTTTTCCGAACCCTCCGACGTAAAGGACGGCGTTTTTACAACAGTCCATTCGGCGAAGACGTGGCCGAGCGCAGGCGTTTCATCCGTCATATAACTGTCGCCGCAAACGGAACAGGTGTACGTCGTGAAGCCGCCGTCGGTACAGGTCGGTTCGGTCATCTCCGCTGCATAAGTATGGTCGATCATAGCGATCGGCTCGGTGCATTCGCTGCCGCAGCGCGTACAGGTGTAGGTAGTGAAGCCGACCTCAAAGCAGGTCGGTTCTTTGGTTACAATGCCGCTGTCCCACGCATGACCGAGCGCAGGCGTTTCGTCCGTCGTATAACTGTGGCCGCAAACGGAACAGGTGTAGGTTGTGAAACCGCCT